>JBJEQS010000410.1:0-4879 GCA_051881875.1 Oscillospiraceae bacterium | reverse complement strand
AGTTTTTTGTCAAACTTTTTCCAAAAAAAGTTTGGGCGGCTGAAAGCCGCCTGATAAAATAATATTTGTCTTATCAAAATGGTCAGGTAGTTACAAACCGAACCAATAAATAAAAGCAGCGAAACCAAAAGTTTTTGTCAAGTTAGCGGAAGGGGGATATGCATGGATGGAGAAAGAGTAACATATGAGCATCTTGATGGTGAACCAATACAGTTTATTGATGATGGTATGCCGGATTCTGTATTCATAAATGTTAATCTTGAAAGAGTGGAGTTTACAGATGTTAATATGTCAACAGTTTCATTCGATAAGGCGAATATGGAATGTGCCGTATTCAATGCGGTAAATCTGAATTCATCATCTTTTGAAAATGCTTATCTTGACCACTCAACAATATATGATGCAAGTTTTACTCATGCAAATATAGATAATGTTAGCATGGAAAAGAGTGTTCTTAAAAATATGAATATGTTCGGAACAAAATTCAGCAATATGAACCTCAGCGAATCTGAATATGAGTTTGTTAATATGAATAATATCAGAATCGGTGACTGCGAAATTGCTGAAGCTGAATTTGAAGGTCCGAGCCTTAAAGGTTCAAAGTTTATATCATGCGATTTGACAAACGTTGAAATAAAGGACTGCAATATTGACGGACTGATAATAAACGGCATTGATATATCCGAACTGCTTAAACAAAACGGCAAGCTGTAATATCTGTATAAATGCAAATCTGAAATTCTGATTCTATCATATGGTAAGCTGTTTTTATAATGCGGCTTGCCATTATATCTTTTTACGGAGGTAATATAAATAATGGCTAAAATGTGGGCAGGCAGATTCTCCAAGGAAGTTGATGAAACGGTAAATGCCTTTAATTCATCAATCTCCTTTGACGGAAGAATGTACAGACATGATATACAGGGAAGTATTGCTCATGCAGAAATGCTTGGCAAATGCGGAATAATTCCCGAAGATGATGCAAAGAAAATTCAGAAAGGTCTTTCGGAAATCCTTGAGGACATTGAAAACGGCAGACTTGAATTTGATATGACTGCTGAAGATATACATATGTTTATTGAAGCCGAACTTACAAAAAGACTTGGCGATGTCGGCAAAAGACTGCATACCTCACGTTCAAGAAATGACCAGGTTGCACTTGATATAAAACTCTATTTAAGAGATGAAATTGCTGAAATATCAGCACTTGTAAAGAAACTCGCAGTAACTCTCTGCGATATGGCAGAAAAGCATCTTGATACAGTAATGCCCGGATATACACATCTTCAGAGGGCTCAGCCGGTAACTCTCGCACATCATCTCATGGCATATGCAAATATGCTCATAAGGGATTTGGGCAGATTGAGAGATACAGCTGAAAGAATGAATTACTGTCCTCTCGGAAGCTGTGCATTGGCAGGAACTACATATCCGATTGACAGACATATGACATCAGAAGCACTCGGATTTACAGCACCTGTACTCAACAGCCTTGACGGCGTTTCGGACAGAGATTTCTGTGTTGAGCTTGCCTGTGCAATATCACTTATAATGACTCATCTTTCAAGATTTTCCGAAGAAATAATCATGTGGTGTTCATGGGAATTCAAATTCATCGAACTTGATGACGCATATGCAACAGGCTCATCAATCATGCCGCAGAAGAAAAATCCTGATATAACAGAGCTTATCAGAGGAAAGACAGGCAGAACCACAGGCGACCTTATGACGCTGCTTTCAATGCTCAAAGGACTTCCGCTTGCATACAACAAGGATATGCAGGAGGATAAGGAGGCAATATTTGATGCTGTCGACAATGTAAAGCTTTGCCTTAAAACATTCATTCCTATGATTGAAACAATGACAGTTATCAAGGAAAATATGAGAAATGCGGCGGCAAGAGGATTTATCAACGCAACAGACTGTGCTGATTATCTTGTAAAGAAGGGTATGCCTTTCAGAGATGCATACAAGATTACAGGAACACTTGTTGCACAGTGTATTTCATCAAATCTTACGCTTGAAACACTTCCTCTTGATGAATACAGAAAGCTTTCAGAACTTTTTGATGATGATGTATACAAGGCAATCAGTCTTGAAGAATGTGTAAATCAGCGTAAATCATTCGGCGGACCTGCACCTGAAGCGGTTGCAGTACAGATTAAGGCAGTAAGGGATATTCTTGAAAAATTATAATGAAAAAGAAGATAGGTAAATTTTTAATACAGTCGCTGATTATATTTCTGATATGGGCGGCAGGACAGGCGGTTATATATCTGGTTGATTTTGAAAATCATAACGCTGTAACTGTCGGCTGGCTTATAATCACCATTGTGGCAGTGAGCATATTCAGATTTATAAAGAGCGAGAAAAAAGATAATGACGATTCGGAGGCATAAATATATGTCAGTAAAAATATTCATAGACGGTCAGGAAGGTACAACAGGACTTAAAATTCTTGAACGCTTTGAAAACAGAAACGATATTGAGATAATGAAAATATCGGAGGAACTCAGAAAGGACAAAGACGAAAGGAAGCGTCTTATAAATATGTCTGATTATACATTTCTCTGTCTGCCTGATGCGGCGGCAATCGAGTCAGTATCACTTGTTGAGAATGACCATGTAAGAGTTATTGACGCATCAACAGCACACAGAACCAATCCGGCATGGGCATATGGTTTTCCGGAGCTTTCAGCGGCTCACAGAGAAAAGATTGAAAAATCAAATCGTGTAGCAGTTCCGGGCTGTTATGCAAGCGGATTTAATTCACTTATATATCCGCTTGTATCAGCAGGAGTTATGCAGGCTGATTTCCCTGTGTGTGCCTATGCGACATCAGGCTACAGCGGAGCAGGCAAAAAGGCTATTGCCCAGTATGAAGATGAAAACAGAGATTCACAGCTTGGAAGTCCGAGATGGTATGCACTCGGTCAGACACATAAGCATCTTCCCGAAATGCAGGCTGTATCAGGTCTTTCATACAAGCCGATGTTCAATCCTATGATATGTGATTATTTCAGCGGAATGGTTGTTGCAGTTCCGATACAGACAAGACTGCTTTCAAAGAAATACGGCATAAGCGATATACATAAGGTATTTGTTGAACATTACAGCAATCAGAATTTTATAAGAGTAGCTGAAATAGGCGGTACGGATATAGTTCCTGATGGATTTTTAGCATCAAACACATTGAGCGGTACAAATAAAATGGAAATATTTGTGTGTGGAAATGATGAGCAGGTGCTTTTATGCTCCAGACTTGACAATCTCGGAAAAGGTGCATCGGGTGCGGCTGTACAGTGTCTTAATATTATGATGGGTATTGATGAAACAACAGGATTGATATAGTGATGAGCCGCTTTTCAGAATAATGTTTTATCCAAGCGGTCGAGTAGGTAAAAAATCGAACAATAAAATAAAAGTTTTGGTCAAGCTTTTTCAAAAGCTTGCGGTTTCCAAAGGCAGAGCCTTTGGTCGCTCGACAGAGCGAAATGGGGGTGTGGGGGCTTGCCCCCGCCCATCAATCGTTCAAAAAAGTTTTTTGTCAAACTTTTTTCAAAAAAAGTTTGGTCGGCTAAAAACCGACAGCTTTGCTGATATGAAATATCAGCAAACGGGCGAACGCAGTTCGCCCCTACAGAAAATAAACCGATTGAATTCGTGTTGATATAAATTTACAAGAAGGTTGATTAGAATGGAAAAAATATCTGATGCAACAAGGTCAAAAGTGCTTATAGATGCACTTCCTTATATACAGAAGTATAACAATAAAGTAGTCGTTATCAAATACGGCGGAAATGCCATGACAAACAATGAGCTGAAAGATGCTGTTATGAGCGATATTGTACTGCTTTCACTCGTAGGAGTAAAAGTTGTACTCGTACACGGCGGAGGCCCTGAAATAAATGATATGCTCAAAAGGCTCAATATAGAAAGCAAATTCATAGGCGGTCTGAGATATACAGACAGCGAAACCATAGATGTTGTAAAGATGGTTCTTGCAGGAAAGGTAAACAAGGAACTCGTTGCACTTTTAGCTGAACATAACGGAAATGCACTCGGACTTTGCGGAATTGACGGTAAAATGCTTATGGCTGAAAAGGCAGAGGGCGATGTTGACCTCGGATATGTGGGAGAAATCAAAAAGGTAAACAAGAAGCCTATTGTTGACGCACTTGATAATGGATATGTTCCTGTAATTGCAACTGTTGCAAGCAGTGCAGACGGAACAGCATACAACATCAATGCAGATACAGCCGCCGCAAGAATTGCCGCTGAACTCAATGCGGAAAATCTCATACTTATGACAGATATAAAGGGACTTTTGAGGGATAAGGACGACCCGTCAACGCTTATTCCGTCAGTAAATGTATCGGAAGTGCCGTTTCTTAAAAGACAGGGAATTATATCAGGCGGCATGATTCCTAAGATTGACTGCTGTGTTGAGGCGGTAAGACGAGGAGTTAAGCGTACATCAATAATAGATGGCAGAGTACCTCATTCAATTCTCATAGAATTGCTGTCAAATGAGGGCATAGGAACACAGTTCAAATAGCGGCAAGTTGCCGCCTCCGGTTCGTTGCAAGCCGCTTTCAGCGGCTTAGTTTCGTGTATCGCTTTGCTTACCGGCTCGACCGCATTGGTAAATTCCGCATTGTTTACTTGTAAAATAAAATGGTCGAGCCACAAAGCAAACAATTATCAGTAAATAAAGTAACGAAACCAAAAGTTTTTTGTCCAGCTTTTTTCAAAAAAGCTGGCGGTTTCCAAAGGCAGAGCCTTTGGTCGCTCGAACGAGCGAAATTGGGGGTGTGGGGGCGAAGCCCCCGCCCTTCAATCGTTCAAAAAAGTTTTTTGTCAAACTTTTTCCAAAAAA
>JBJEQS010000409.1:0-4883 GCA_051881875.1 Oscillospiraceae bacterium | reverse complement strand
TATGCTGAAAATAATGTGCTGTATTCCTTCGGATACGGTTTAACTTACGGAAAAATTATTTGCACATCGGTTGAATATAAGGACGGCAAGGCTGTTGTGACCGCCGAAAATACGAGCGGCAAAACTGTGGATGACGTTATTCAGCTTTATATCAAGGACTATTGTGAAAACGCTGTACCCAACGTAAGTCTGTGCGGTTTCAAGAGGGTAAGTCTGGCGGCAGGCAAGAAATTATCCGTGGATATTCCCGTATCGGAAAGGGCGTTTACCGCAGTTGATAAAAACGGCGAGCGCAAGTGCTTCGGCAGCAGGTTTACATTATACGCAGGCACTCATCAGCCTGATGAGAACAGTGAAAAATTGTGCGGCACCAAGTGCGTCAGCACAGAAATAAATTTATAACATTACTTTGGTGATGCTTTAGGAAACTATATCGACCCAGAGTCATGCCAAAAAGACAGATACCTCTTGTAGAAGTATCTGTCTTTTCTTTGTTATAACCCGCTGTATACTGTGTTTTACTGATATACACCTTTTACAACGTTACAAGCTTTGAAAAACTATCTTTCAGTGCAGGATATATCTCTCTGTACAAGCTGTAAAATTCATCATAACGTTTCATATTATCACGGTCTGGCTGACACACCTTGTCCGTCCTTACAACCGCTTTCACCGCCTCGGGTACACTGCCGTATATTCCTGCACCAACAGACGCAAGAAGTGCCGCACCCAGTGCAGGTCCTTCCTTTGATGCAGACGTCTTTACCTCACAGCCATACAAATCTGCAAGCATGGAACGCCACAAAGGTGATGTTCCGCCGCCTCCGCATGCCATCATATCCGAAACATTTATTCCAATTTCACGGAAGACCTCCACGCAGTCACGAAGTGAATACGCAACGCCCTCCATAACTGCCCTCAGCATATGCTTTTTTGTATGTATTGCAGAAAGTCCGAAGAATACTCCTCTTGCATCAGGGTCAAGATGCGGTGTTCTCTCACCCATGAGATAGGGCAGATACAAAAGCCTTTCCGCACCTATCGGAACGGTTTCTGCCTCCTTGTCCATGAGAAAATATTCATCAAGTTCCATAAGTGACGCTGTTTCCTTTTCTGATGTGCAGAAATTGTCCCTGAACCATTTCAGCGAAAGTCCTGCTGCCTGCGTCACTCCCATAATATGCCATTCTCCCGGAACAGCCGCACAACAGGTGTGAACTCGTCCCTTTGGGTCAATTGAAACATTTGGTGTGTGGGCAAATACAACTCCAGATGTGCCTATTGTGGTGAATGCCTCGCCCTCTGCACATACTCCTGTGCCTATTGCGGCAGCGGCATTGTCGCCTGCACCGCCTGCTACTATTGTCCCTGAATTAAGTCCGAGTTCATCTGCAATATCTGCTCTCAGTGTGCCTGTCACTTCGCAGGATTCGTAAACCTTTGGGAGAAGTTCCATATCTATGCCCAGGCTGTGACATATTTCACTGCTCCAGCAGCGGTTCGGAATGTCAAGCAGCTGCATTCCCGATGCGTCAGAAACCTCTGTTGCATATTCGCCTGTTAGGATAAATCTCAGATAATCCTTTGGCAGCAAAATGTGGCGGCATTTTTCAAAAATCTCAGGCTCGTTATTTTTCACCCACAGAATTTTCGCTGCTGTCCAGCCTGTTAGTGCAGGATTTGCTGTAATTTCAATGAGCTTTTCTTTGCCGATAATGCGGTTCATTTCGTCTACTTCTGCGGCTGTGCGCTGATCGCACCAGATTATCGCATTGCGGAGAACATTGTTATCCTTGTCAAGCATTACAAGACCATGCATCTGTCCGGAAATGCCTATTCCCTTTATATCGTCCTTATTTACGCCGCTTTTTGAAACTACTGATTTCACTGTGTCATGCATTGCCGCTGCCCAGTGTGCAGGGTTCTGCTCTGCATAGCCGTTTTTAGGCTGATACATGGGATATTCTGCTGTTTCAGAGGCAATTATCTTGCCCTTTTCATCAAAAAGAACTGTCTTAGTACCGCTTGTACCACAGTCCACACCAATTATATATGCCATATGCAACATTCCTTTCTTATTTTGTGGATCATTCGCTGGAAACTTACTGTATTTTGAAAAACGGCGTTACAGACTTTCTGACAATATGTCCGTAACGCCATTTAAAAGTTTATTCTTAAAGATTAAACATAATATTATTCACAACAGACTCAAGCATTTCCTGTCTGCCGCTTGAAAGGCTGTCTGTAACTTCACCCTTTTCAAGTGCATATTTTTCCAGATCTGCCATAGAAACATTACCGTCAATAATATCCTTGCCAATGCCTGTCTGCCATGACGCATATCTGTCGGATACGAACTTGTCAATTCTGCCGTCCTCTATCATTTTAACAGCAATTCTCAGACCCAGTGCAAATGTGTCCATTCCTGCAATATATGAAAGGAAAATATCCTCGTGAGTGAATGAACCTCTTCTTGCCTTTGAGTCAAAATTCAAACCGCCGTTTGTAAAGCCGCCTGCTTTCAGAACCTCATACATGCACATTGCAGCGTCATAAACATTTGTGGGGAACTGGTCTGTATCCCAGCCGAGCAGAGGATCGCCCTGGTTTGCGTCAATAGAACCGAACACGCCGTTATCTCTTGCAACTCTCAGCTCGTGCTGGAATGTGTGCTGTGCCAGTGTTGCGTGATTTGCCTCAATGTTCATCTTGAACTCCTTTTCAAGACCATACTTGCGCAGGAATCCTAAAACTGTTGCTGTATCAAAATCATACTGATGCTTTGTAGGTTCCTTTGGCTTTGGCTCAATGTAGAAATCACCCTTGTAGCCGATTGAACGTGCATAGTCAACGGTCATTTTCATAAGTCTTGCCATGTTATCCTGTTCAAGTGCCATATCTGTATTCAGGAGAGTTTCATAACCCTCTCTGCCTCCCCAGAATACATAACCCATACCGCCAAGCTTTACAGTAGCCTCAACAGCCTTCTTTATCTGTGCTGCGGAAAATGCGAAAACATCTGCAGAGGGTGATGTGCCTGCGCCGTGCATATATCTCGGGTGATCAAAGCATTTTGCTGTGCCCCAGAGGAGTTTCTTAGTTGGGTCAGCCTTCATTTTTTCTGCGATATAGTCTGTAACCTCGTCAAGCTTAGCGTTTGTTTCTGCAAGGCTGCCGTACTCAGGAGAAAGGTCACGGTCATGGAAACAGAAATATTCAATTGACAGCTTGTCCATTATCTCAAATGCTGCGTCAACCTTTGCCTTTGCTCTTGCTGACGGCTCGGATTCGCCCCATGACTTGTCAGCAGTACCGCAGCCGAACATATCAGTGCCGTCACCGCCCATTGTATGCCACCATGAAAGTGCAAATTTCAGATGTTCTTTCATAGTCTTTCCTGCAATTACTTCATCGGGGTTGTAATATTTGAAGGAAAGGGGATTGGTGCTGTTTTTGCCCTCGTATGCAATTTTGCCTATGCCTTTGAAAAATTCGCTCATATTGATTACCTCCGTTATTTTATATTGAAGTTTTCTGTTTGCTTTTGATGATTCTATTATAACAGTTTTATTTTTGTATTAAAAGGTACAATATCGACAATAAAACAGGGCAATTCCGACATTTTATCGGGAATTGCCCTTTAACTCTTTTCTCTTTTCCTTGGGAGTGCATTTATAGCACTCCCTGAAAAGCTGCATTGTGTATTTATAATTCGTGCAGCCATGCTTTTCAAATATATCAGATATGCTCAATTCAGTTTCCTGCAGGTCACGGACTATTCTGTTAAGACGCACCTCATAGAGATACTGTATGACGGTCATTCCCAGATATTTTTTGAAAAACTTTGCAAGATAGTCAGGATTATATCTAAAATGTGAGGCAATATCCTCCATTACGATTTTTTCGGCATGGTGCCTTTCGATATAGCGCATTATATCACGCACCTTGTTTATTGAACGGTTACGCCTGCTTATATCCTTATCGGTAAGTCTTACGGAATAGTGATGCACAAGGGTGTACAGCAGGTCATACAAAAGGCTGTTGAATCTGAGAAGATAGGCATCGGGTCTTGTATCATAGACGCTGTGCATATCTGTGAAAATCTTTTTCAGCTTTTCAAGCCGTTCGAGTTTCTCCGGTTCTTCGGGGTACATATCTACATAAAACTCCAGAAAATCATGGGCAGGCACATATTTTTCCATGAATGCAGATGGTATCTGCAGTACAAGAGCCTTATTTTCCGAAACCTTTACAGAATGTATGGCTCTGGGATTCACAACTGAAAATTCACCGCCCTTGTACATCTGTCTGACATTATTTTCAAACTGCGTTATCATCGTGCCTTCTATCATATAGATAAATTCAAGGCTGTTGTGCCAGTGTGGTGCGACATAGTGTTCACGGCTTTCAAGAGAAAAAAAACGCACCTCAATATCAGGATTACTCAGGACTATTTCGTGCGGTATCGTTTCTTTGTTCATAAGTCGCATCTCCTCCGGGAAACTTTTTTTGAATTCGTCTGCATAATAATTTATCATTATTGTACTGTATCTTCACAGCTTTGTCAAGACATCATTACTTACGGACACGGAAATCAATTTTTAAAATAATGTGAGTTTGACAACCAAAAGACAAAAGTTTTGGTCAAGCTTTTTCAAGCGGCAAGGTGCGCAGACGGCGAAATTCCAGGAGGTTAGGGGGCGAAGGCAGATTATAATTGTAAGTGTAACAAAAATAAAAATTTGACTTCATAGAGTCCAGGGTGTAAAATAAGTTTACTACAACAAATAAACACGGAGGTCAATATGAAGCCATGTACTCATTTTACATCAAAAGAAAGAATATGTCTATATCTTTTACTGAAAATTCATAAAACAGTAACA
>JBJEQS010000408.1:0-4914 GCA_051881875.1 Oscillospiraceae bacterium | reverse complement strand
TTTTGAAAAAGCTTGACCAAAACTTTTATTTTTGGTTATCGAACTCACGTTACTTATAACTTTTTTCTTATGGCTCGACCGCTTGGATAAGGCGACAACTCGCCGTTATTTAATGCTTCCGTTGGCAATTGAATTTATAAGTCCGCCATTTTCAATGATTTTCTGAATGAATTCGGGGAATGGAGCTGTTTTATATTCCTTGCCTGTGGTGAGATTTCTGATTATGCCGTTATCCATATCAGCCTCAACCTTATCGCCCTCTGAAATATCCTCAGCCGCTTCAGGACATTCAACGATTGCAAGACCTATATTTATGGCATTGCGATAGAATATTCTTGCAAAACTCTTTGCAATTACGAGTGATACACCGCTTGCCTTAATAGCAATAGGAGCGTGTTCTCTTGATGAACCACAGCCGAAATTCTGTCCTGCAACGATAAAATCCCCTGCATTTACACGATTTACAAAAGTTGTGTCCAAATCCTCCATGCAATGTGAAGCGAGTTCCTTATGGTCGCTTGTATTTAAATATCTTGCAGGGATAATTACATCAGTATCAACATTATCGCCATATTTTATAACATTGCCTGTATATTTCATTACTCCATTACCTCCTCAGGACTTGAAATTCTTCCTGTCACAGCACTTGCGGCGGCAACAGCAGGACTTGCGAGATATACTTCTGATTCGGGGTGTCCCATACGTCCTACAAAGTTTCTGTTTGTTGTTGCGATTGCACGTTCACCCTTTGCGAGAATACCCATATATCCGCCAAGACATGGGCCGCAGGTCGGAGTTGATACAACAGCACCGCTTTCAATGAATATCTTTATAAGTCCCATTTCCATAGCGTCAAGATAAATCTGCTGTGTTGCAGGGATTATGATAACTCTCACATTATCGGCACATTTTCTGCCTTTCATGATTTCAGCGGCAGCGATAAGGTCCTCAAGTCTGCCGTTTGTGCATGAACCGATTACAACCTGATTAATCGGCACATTTCCGATTTCATCAAATGTTTTAGCGTTTTCGGGAAGATGAGGAAATGCAACTGTCGGCTTTATATCGGAGAGATTTATTTCAAATACCTCATCATATTCCGCATCATCATCAGCCTTATATACAGCAGGTTCAGCGGCATTATGTTCCTTTATGTATTCAAGAGTAATGTCATCAACCTCAAATATGCCATTTTTTGCACCGGCTTCAATAGCCATATTTGCAATGCAAAGACGGTCGCTCATTGAGAGAGATTTAAGACCATCGCCTGTGAATTCCATTGAACGATACAATGCACCGTCAACACCGATTTTTCCGATAATATGCAGAATAACATCTTTACCGGAAACATATTTTCCGAGTTCGCCTGTAAGGTTGAATTTTATAGCGGAAGGCACTTTGAACCATGCCTTTCCGATAGCCATGCCGCAAGCCATATCAGTAGAGCCTACACCTGTTGAAAATGCACCCAATGCACCATATGTACAGGTATGGGAATCCGCACCGATTACAACATTTCCTGCTGTAACAAGACCTTTTTCGGGGAGCAGAGCGTGTTCAATGCCCATTTTACCAACATCATAGAAATGCTCAATGTCATTTCCATTGCAGAAATCACGGCACATCTTGCACTGTTCAGCCGCTTTAATATCCTTATTCGGAGCGAAATGGTCCATAACCATGGTAACTTTATGGTTATCGAAAACCTGATTTTTTCCGAGTTTTGAAAATTCCTTGATGGCTACGGGTGAGGTAATATCATTGCCGAGAACGAGGTCTGTTGAAGCGAGAATGAGCTGACCTGCTGAAACGCTTTCAAGACCTGCATGAGCCGCAAGAATTTTCTGAGTCATTGTCATTGCCAAATTAATCACCTTTTTCTTTTATATAATTTACTTGATTTTGCAGGGGCGAAATGCGTTCGCCCGTTTTGGTTTTATTGGAATTTGATTGTTCCTGTTCTGCGAACTCCGTTCGCACAAACTTTTTTTGGAAAAAGTTTGACAAAAAACTTTTTTGAACGCAATTTAGGGCAGGGGCTTCGCCCCCGCACCCCCTTTCGCTCTGTCGAGCGACCAAAGGCTTTGCCTTTGGAATCCACCAGCTTTTTGAAAAAAGCTGGGCAAAAACTTTTGGTTTCGGTTTTTGCTTTGTTGATGCATTTTTTTACCTGCCCGACCGCTTTGATAAGGTTGATACTTAAAACCGGAGGCGGCAACTTGCCGCAAAAAGCTGGGCAAAAACTTTTGGTTTCGTTACTTTATTTACTTAGAATATTTTTTCTTATGGCTCGACCGCTTTGATAAAGTTGATACTTAAAACCAGAGGCGGCAACTTGCCGCTTACCGCTAATGCATCATATTATTAACCGCATTGACAAGAGCCTTTACTGATGAATTGATAATATCGGTATCAACTCCGGTACCCCAGAATGTATTTCCGTTTTCCGCAGTTATTCCCACATATGAAACAGCCTTTGATGATGAACCTGTTTCGAGAGCGTGTTCCGTATAAGTGTTAATTGTGTAGCTGATATTCAGCTTATCCTTTATCGCATTGCTTACAGCGTCAAGACGACCATTTCCGCTTCCCTCTGCTGTGAATGTATCTCCGTTGTAATCAATGGTTACTGTTGCCTTTATGCGTTCACCCTGTACGAAGTGAGCCTCTTTTACAGAAAGCTTTGTTTCGGGATTGATATAAGTTTTTCTGAATATATCATAAACCTCATCAGGCATAAGCTCACGATGTGCATGGTCTGATACACCCTTGACGATATATCCGAATTCCTCACGCATTTTCTTGGGCAGATTGTATCCGAACTGTGTTTCGAGGATATATCCGATACCGCCCTTGCCTGACTGGCTGTTTATGCGGATTACATCGGATTCATATACTCTGCCGACATCAACAGGGTCGATAGGCAGATAAGGAACATTCCAGATTCCGCCGCCTTTTTCCTCACGCCATTTCATGCCCTTTGCGATAGCGTCCTGATGAGAGCCGCTGAATGCCGCAAATACGAGTTTTCCGCTGTATGGCTGACGTTCATTTATAACCATCTGGGTGAGTTCTGTATATTTTTCTGATATTTCGGGGAGATTGCTGAAATTCAGTTTCGGGTCAATGCCCTGTGAATACATATTCATTGCAAGAGTTACAATATCGACATTTCCTGTGCGTTCACCGTTTCCGAAAAGAGTACCCTCAATTCTGTCCGCACCTGCAAGAAGTCCCATTTCGCTGTCAGCAACGGCACAGCCACGGTCATTATGCGGGTGGAGTGAGATGATAACATTTTCACGGTATTTAATATTTTTGCACATATATTCAACCTGATTTGCATAAACGTGAGGCATTGAAAGCTGTACTGTTACAGGGAGATTTATAATAACCTTGCTTTCCGGTGTCGGCTGCCATATGTCAAGTACGGCATTGCATATTTCAAGAGCAAAATCAGGTTCAGTACCTGTAAAACTTTCAGGGGAATATTCAAAAATAAAGTTATTTCCATATTTCTCACGATATTCCTTGCAGAGTTTTGCACCGGTTACAGCAATATCAATTATTTCCTCTTTGCTTTTACGGAAAACCTGTTCACGCTGTGCGACAGATGTTGAATTATAGAGATGAACGACTGCATTTTTACAGCCTTTGAGTGCTTCAAAAGTCTTTGCAATGATATGCTCTCTTGACTGAGTGAGAACCTGTATTGTAACATCATCGGGAATGAGATTTTTTTCGATAAGAGTACGGCAGAAATTATATTCTGTTTCGGAAGCGGCAGGGAATCCGACTTCTATTTCCTTGAATCCTATATCAACAAGCATTTTAAAGAATTCAAGTTTTTCATCTAAACTCATAGGTGTGATGAGAGCCTGATTTCCATCTCTCAAGTCGACGCTGCACCATATCGGCGGTTTGTCGATATATGACTTTTTAATCCACTGACAGTCTGATGAATCCACATCAAAGAACAGTCTTGTATATTTTTCAGAAACGTTCATGATAAAATCCTCCATTGAAAATGATATGATAATAAAATGATATTCTGCAATATAAACAAAAAAGTCCCTTTTATGCACACAGCATAAAAGAGACGAAGATAATCATAAAAATGACTCCGTGGTACCACTCTTTTTGACGTATAAATCCTGTTCTTATTGGTTAGGATAAACACGCCCACTCGTTCACATCGCAAAATGTATATCTCTGTAACGGGAGAAACCGTCCGCACTTACTTGCAAATGAGCTTTCAGCCGGCTGCTCCGGGATGAGCTATGACCTGAGATTTCATACTGCCTTTCACCATAAAAAGCGGCAGCTCTCTGTAAAGAAACATAACAGGCTTTATTTCCCTTCACTGCATTTCAATGCTTACATTATAGCAGTAAAAAAAACTTTTGTCAAGAGAAATTTCAAAAAAAAATTGCGGCGAGTCGCCCAAACTTTTTAGAAAAATCTGGGAGAAAAACTTTTGGTTGTCGAACTCACATTATTTTAAAAATTGATTGGTATTACAAATAAAAATGTAGATTGACAAAATTCTGCATATCGGATATAATTGCAAATGAGGACATCGTGCGAACGGTGGCGGTTAAATCCCACCCTCAGAAATGGGGGTGATTACTATGGAATGGAATGAATTTTTTCAGTTTATTATTGCATCTTGTGCAATTATTACTGTTTTTCAGAATTTCTATAATAATAAAAAGAAATAGCCGCCTAATCACCACATAAGGCAGCTATTTCAATAGCAAACGCAATGAGGGTGTAACCGCTGCTGTACGGGTCCTCTTTACATATTATTATACTCAAAAATGAAAATATGTCAAGAGTAATTTTCCAAACAAACACGTTTTTTGAATGAGTAAACAAATTATGAATAAATCAATAATATTTAAGGTTTCTTTT
>JBJEQS010000407.1:0-4944 GCA_051881875.1 Oscillospiraceae bacterium | reverse complement strand
AAGTTTGTGCGAACGTAGTTCGCAAAATTTGCTGATATGAAATATCAGCAAATGGTCGACCAGTGGTTGCCCCTACAAAAATAAACCATCGAACTCACGTTAAATACATAGCAAAAAGGGAACGAACATAGTTCGCTCCCCCTTTTTTAAAAACAAATAATTCAGCTCATGTTATTTATTATTTCAGATATTTTTTCAACTGTTTGCTCTGTACTAAGACCGTCAGCTTCAATTGTTATATCAGCATACTTTTCATATAAAGGCACTCTCTCATTGAATAAATCCTGAAGTGTCTGTCCGTCATGCATTACAACACCTCTTGTGGAGATATTTGTAAGCCTTGAATCTATTACCTCATATCTGTGTTTGAGATATACAACAATGCCATCTTTTTTAAGATTTGCCATAGCCTGTTCACCATATACAACGCTTCCGCCTGTGGCAATTACAGTATTTCTGAATTTAAGCTTGCTTACGGTATCATTTTCAAATTCAATGAAACCGTCCATACCCTTTTCACTGATAATATCTATCAGCGTCTTATCGGTGCTGTCCTGCATTATAAGGTCTGTATCGACAAATCTGCATTTAAGAACTTTTGCAAGAATAACTCCGATTGTACTTTTCCCCGAAGCCGGCATACCGATAAGCACTATATTATTGAACATTACGGTTTATCCTCCTGAGAGATTACTTTTTGTCAAAAATTCCTGTGAAATCAAATGTTGCAAAGTAATCATCAGGTGTTTCAGCACGTCTTATCATTTCAAATGAGCCGTCTTCCCTAAGAAGAACTTCTGCTGAACGAAGCTTTCCGTTATAATTGTATCCCATTGAAAAACCATGTGCACCTGTATCATGTATTGCAACATAATCGCCTATGTCAATCTTAGGAAGCATTCTGTCTATTGCAAACTTATCATTGTTTTCACAAAGTCCGCCTGTAACATCATACATATGGTCGCAAGGGGCATTTTCCTTGCCGAGTACGGTAATATGATGATATGCTCCGTACATTGCAGGACGCATAAGATTTACACAGCAGGCATCAAGTCCGATATATTCCTTGTGGATATGCTTTTCATGAACGGCTTTTGCGATAAGATGTCCGTATGGTGCAAGCATAAATCTTCCGAGTTCTGTAAATATTGCAACATCACCCATGCCAGCCGGAACGAGTATTTTTTCATATGCCTTTCTTACTCCCTCGCCGATAACCATAATATCATTCGGAGTCTGGTCAGGTCTGTAAGCCACGCCTACACCGCCTGAAAGATTTATGAAGCTTATGCTTATACCTGTAAGTTCCTTGATTTCAACAGCGGTCTTAAAAAGTATTTCAGCAAGTGTCGGATAGTAGTCATTTGAAACTGTATTGCTTGCGAGGAATGCGTGCATACCGAATTTCTTTACGCCCTTTGCTTTAAGAATTTTATAGCCTTCAATAAGCTGTTCCTTTGTAAAGCCGTATTTTGCGTCCTTAGGAGTATCCATAATCTGATTTTCAATCTGGAAAAGTCCTCCCGGATTGAAACGGCAGCATATTGTTTCAGGAATTCCGGCAACTTTTTCAAGGAAATCTATGTGTGTTATATCATCAAGGTTAATAATTGCATTGAGCTTGTATGCAAGCTGAAAATCTTCAGCCGGAGTAACATTTGATGAGAACATTATTTCGTTCTTGTCACCGCTGAAGCCGCAGGCATCACTCATCATAAGTTCTGTAAGTGATGAGCAGTCAACTCCGCAGCCTTCCTCCTTGAGTATCTTTAAAATAAACGGATTCGGAGTAGCCTTTACTGCAAAGTATTCCTTGAAACCTTTATTCCATGCAAAAGCTTTCATAAGTTTTCTTGCATTTTCTCTTATGCCCTTTTCATCATAAATATGAAAAGGTGTAGGTATCTGCTTAGCAATTTCCTCCACCTTTTCTTTTGTAACAAATGGTATTTTTTCCATATTAATCAACCTTTCCTTAAAACTCGACATTATATTTAAATTGTAATATAAATAATCGGTTTTGTCAAGTTATATGCATGGTTATTTTTACAGACAGCAAAACGGGAAATCAAATTCCCATGCAAATTAATTTTTGTGAAATATGGATTTTTGCCGGGGCGACCAATCTTTTTTATAAAAAATTTGCCAAAAAACTTTTTGGGACGCCTTTATTTACAGCAGCGTGAATCAGATGAAATAAAAAATAATATCCCCTGCTTCATAAGAAACAGGGGATATTATTGTCTATAGCCATTTCTAAATAGGGGATTTAGAATTCGAGGATGTCTTTAATAAGGTATTTTTTAAGCTGCGAGAGGTCCATTATATCTACAACACCATCTCTTGTAACATCTGCATTTGTAAATGAAACATCATCACTGAGAATATTCATTTTTACAATATGCTGTGCAATAGCAGTTACATCTCTTACGTCTATCGTAGAATCATTAGTAGCATCACCAGGCATAACAGCAGAAGGGGCAACAATACTTTCGCTGGGTTCAGTCCCATCAGCTTCTGTTGTTGTTTCGGAGGGTGTTGTTTCAGAAGCAGTTACAGTAGTTTCCTCAGTTGTTGTAGTAACAACAGGCTCTGTAACTTCAGGAGCTGAATTGTCCTCATAGAATAATGTGATTGATTTTATATCAAGACCAACCGTACCGTCAAGCTCTGAAGCACTCCACCATGTCTGTAATTCAATCTTCGGACTTGCGATAGTTCCCTCCATATCTTCATTTTCAGTATCGCTTACAGGAACAGTGAAAAGTCCGTCCATTTCGATTTCAACGGTTTCAGCACCCTTTGATGCAGTAAATCCTTTGAATGCCCACTGATTATTTGATGTTGCAGTATTAACAGTGAAGCAAACCGCACCACCTGCTGTGTACCATGATGAACCGTCACTTGGCTTGAGTTCAGTTTCAATCTGAATTTTCTTTATTTTATCAGGGTTTTCAGCATTGATATAGTCTCCGTTTTCACCCTTTAAAAAATCAGCCGCATCAATCTTAACTTCCTTCATCACAGGCTTGTCAGACGGGTCATATATATCAATGTCCTTGAATGCATCAGCATCTTCGCTTACAACAACATGAACAACTGAAAGTGATGGGAGATTTACTTCAAATGAGTTATCCTTGATGTCATCAATTTTGCTCATAACAATAATATCTGTTGAGCCGTCAACTATACCATATACAACGCCGCTCTTGAATTCCTTGTCTGAATTCTGAAGATTTACTTCAGCGATTTCATCGGAATCAGCAGATTTATTTGTAATTACAATGTCAACCTTGGTTGAATCATCTGAATGAATGGAAGCATAAGCGTTTGACTTTGAAGAATCCTCAATGCTTGTTTCAAGGAGAGTATCACCGAATGATGAACCATTGCCGTCATAGTTTGTATAGAGGTTTATACCTGCAAATGTATAAGGTGAATTTTCTTCGCCCCAGTATGTAGCAAGGTAGATGTCATTATTTGCAAAGCAGCCGAGAGCTTCAGCTTCAACGATAGCCCCCTCTATTGAATTTCTGCCATAGAAGTCATATTCTGAAATTGTAAGCTTTGTACCGGGATAGTACTTGTCAATGGAATTTTTGAGGTTTGGAATAATTGGTAAATCCTGAGGAGCCCAGTCAATCATTTCACCAATCCAGCTGTTTTCCTTGAAGCCTTCTTCATAAAGAGTTCTTACACCCTGAAGAATATCCTCCTGTGTACCATTTATCTGAGCAGCCTGTGCATAGTAGTGAATATCAAGGCAGTCGATAAGTCTTGAGCCGTATTCATCACTTGCTTTTTTCATTTCATCAAGATAGTAGTCAACAAACCAGTTATAACCGCCCTCAGCCTTGATGTTTTCCCATTCATCGCTGTTTTCGTCATCAGCAAGCTGTTTATATGCTGGGAAACCCCAGAGAGCAGGTCCGTAAACATCGGCATTAGGGTCTATATCTTTTACAACTGATGCAAGGTCAATTGACTTGTCAACGAGTTCCTTCATTCCGACAGGGTTGCCGTGAACGAGTGAATGAGTGTGACTCCAGAGAGCAGGTTCATTGTCAAGGCTGTAACCCTGAATACCTGTTGAAGTTGTTGAATCTCCGAGAGTTTTAACAAGGTAATTTACATATTCGTCCATGTAAACTGCATTGTCAGTAGTATCAGGAGTAAGACTGAGTTCACCGTCTTTTCTGTTTTTAACTTCGAGCCAGCGGTCAGACGGAGCAGCTTCAGCTTCTGAAACAGTACCTTCCTTGTCAGCTGAAACATAGCCGAGCATCTGGAGAGTTGTAAATTTATAGTCAACGCCAATGTCATTGCATTTCTTTGAAAGCTTCATTGCACAGTCACCCGGAGTTGATGAAGCCGAAAGATGTGTATCAGAACTGTTTTTCCAGTCAGCACCGGCATTAGAGTAGTTTGTTTCCCAGTTGTATGCACTGTATCTGTTACCGCCCTGACGGATAGCAGTAGGAGTAACTTTTTTTACATCGGCATGGTCATTGACGCCATAGATGTAAGGGCTGATTTCTTTCTTTTCGCCAGCCATATTAACATTGAATTCGGCTCTGTAAGGTGTATTATCAGCGGAAATGCTGACTGTATTTCCGATTACAGTACCTGTAAGAACCATGCAGGTAGCGAAGGCGGAAGCCTTTAACATTTTCTTGTTCATACTAAAAAATCCTCTCATAAATATTATTTTGTAATTTTTATTTTCCTTGTCTTTAATCCCCATATTTAACTTACTGATATACATGATATTATAGTAACCTTAAAAAAATATTGAAAAATTTAAAAAAAATATAAAAATTTTTATAAAAATGTGCTATAATATAGATGTATAAATTTTTAAATAACGTGAGTTCGATATATTTATTTTTTAATGGTGAACTATATTCGCCAGTCTTTATTTACTTGTAAATCCATAATTTCAGT
>JBJEQS010000406.1:0-4968 GCA_051881875.1 Oscillospiraceae bacterium | reverse complement strand
TCGAATGAGCGAAACGGGGGTGTGGGGGCGGCAGCCCCCGCCCTTCAATCGTTCAAAAAAGTTTTTTGTCAAACTTTTTCCAAAAAAAGTTTGTGCGAACGTAGTTCGCAAAATTTGCTGATATGAAATATCAGCAAATGGGCGACCAATGGTCGCCCCTACAAAAGAAACCTTAAATATTATTGATTTATTCATAATTTGTTTACTCATTCAAAAACTGTGGATTTTTTTAACAAAGGGGTTGACAATCAGCAGTTTTTATGATATAATACCCCATGATGTGTATTTATAGTACTACTGTCTGAAACTATTATTTGATGGGCTACTATGTAATCCACCATACTTATTAGTTTGAAAGAGGTGAAATTTCATGAGAAAAGGTATTCATCCTGAATATGAACCAACAACTATTACTTGTGCCTGCGGTAACGTAATCGAAACTCGTTCCACAAAGAAGGACATTAAGGTTGAAATCTGTTCAAAGTGCCATCCGTTCTTCACAGGCAAGCAGAAGCTCGTTGATACAGGCGGACGTGTTGACAGATTTAAAAAGAGATTCAACAGAGGTTAATCGCTGTCTGTTGTTATTTGTTAAAAAATACAACCGTTTCAATTCTTTTGAAACGGTTATATTTTTATGGTTAGGAAGGTGCTGTCATTGAACTATTTTACTATAAAGGATTTTGCAAAAGCTTCATTTATCGAGAAAAACTCTGAATTTATCGGTCATGTCTGCCCTGTTTCATGCAATGATGAGGCTGTTGAATTTATCGAAGCAGTAAAGGCTGAACACCGCAAAGCTCGTCATAATGTTTATGCATACATAACCCGTAACAATAATATTACAAGATATTCTGACGATGGCGAACCTCAGGGAACAGGCGGTGTACCGGTACTTGAAGTCATGAAGAAAAACAATCTCACCGATATATGCTGTGTAGTCACAAGATATTTCGGCGGCATACTCCTCGGCGGCGGAGGTCTTGTAAGGGCTTATTCCCATGCCGCTAAAATCGCCATTGATGCCGCTGTCATACTTGATATGAGTGAGTGCCGCAGAGTCACTATAAATACTGATTATAATATGTACGGCAAAATCAATTACTGTCTGCCTGAATTCCATGTTAAAATTATAAATTCGGAATTCAATGAAAATGTTAAAATAGAACTTTTTGTAAAACTTGAATTTTTTGACAGCCTTATAAAGAAAATTACTGATATTTCAAATGGTACTGCCGATATTACTGTAATGGAAACAGTGCTTTTTGAAGATTTTGCAGGCATTGTATAATCATATATTTTTCAAAAGGATGGATTTATTTTATGAGAATAAGAAGAAAACCATGGGCTAAGCCTGAACTTCTCGCTTGTCCTTTCTGCATTGATACTCCGCAGGATATGAGAAACAAGTGGAATTCCGCTTTCAAGGATAACAGCAAGCCTGTATATATGGAGCTTGGCTGCGGAAAAGGCGGTTTCATATCCCAGATTGCTCCGATGAATCCTGATATAAATTTTATTGCCATTGATATAAAAAATGAAATGCTCGGACTTGCAAAAAGAAAGCTTGAAAAGGCTTATGCCGATGCGAATACTGAACCCGATAATATACTTATTGCCTGTCAGAATATTGAGAAAATTGATACCATATTCGGGGAAAAAGACTGCATCGACAGAATATACATAAATTTCTGCAATCCATGGCCGAGAAGCAAGCATAAAAAACGTCGTCTTACTCATTCCAGACAGCTTGTACAGTACAGAACGTTTCTTGCAGACGGCGGTGAAATATGGTTCAAAACTGATGATGATGAACTTTTTGAGGAATCATTTGAATATTTCAGCGAAACAGGTTTTAATGAGATTTTCAGAACATATGACCTCCATGCTGAAAATTTTGATGACAATATAATCACTGAACATGAACAGATGTTTACTGATATGGGCTTGAAAATAAAGGCTGCTGTATTTAAGAAATAACTATAAAAGGGCGAACATAGTTCGCCCTTAATTATATAATTCATGTTGTTATATAATCTTATTGAAAAAACAGCTGAAACTTCCTGTATGGCAGGCAACTCCTGTCTGCTCAACATTTACAAGCAGTGTATCATTATCGCAGTCACCATACATACTTACAACTTTCTGCAAATGTCCTGATGTAGCACCTTTATTCCATAATTCCTGCCTTGACCTGCTCCAGAACCATGTGTAGCCTGTTTCAATGGTTTTCAGCATACTTTCCTTATTCATATAGGCAAGCATTACAACCTCACCTGTTTTTACATCTTTAACTATCGCAGGAATAAGCTCGCCTTTTACAAAATAATCGTCTATATTAAAATTTTCCATATTATACCTCTCATCTTACAGGGAAATTTCTTTCTTTAAGATATGATTTCACTTCTCCTACTGTCAGTTCTTTGAAATGGAAAAGTGATGCGGCAAGTGCGGCTGATGAATTTGTTTTTTCAAACACTTCCGAGAAATCTTGAATTTTTCCACAGCCTCCGCTTGCTATTACGGGGATATTTACTTCATTGCATACGGCATTGAGCATTTCTATATCAAATCCGCCTTTAGTACCATCTGTATCTATTGAATTAAGACATATTTCACCTGCTCCGAGCTGTTCAATCGTTCTTACCCATTCAATAAGGTCAAGCTTCATGTCAACTCGTCCGCCGTTTATGTATACGGTATATCCGCCTTTGCCGTCACGCTTTGCATCAATTCCCACAACTACGCACTGACTTCCGAATATATCAGCCGCTTCCTTGATAAGCTGAGGATTTTTTACAGCAGATGAGTTTATTGAAACCTTATCTGCACCTGCTCTTAAAGTTTCCCTGAAATCATCAACAGTTGAGATACCTCCGCCTACCGTAAGTGGAACAAATACTTTTTTGGCAGTTTCCCTTACAACATCAAGGAATACTCCCCTGCCCTCATATGATGCGGTTATATCATAGAAAACAAGCTCATCAGCACCCTGTCTGTTATATTCCTCGGCATATGCCACAGGGTCGCCTACATCTTTTACTCCCTCGAAATTAACACCCTTTACAACCTTGCCGTTTCTTACATCAAGGCATGGTATAATTCTTTTTGCAAGCATTTTTTATTTACCTCCTCTAAAACTTTTTCAATCTTCTTTTTTGCCATTCAGATTTTTTTCTTTCAGGCTGAACCAATACAAAAATATTTCAAATATCAAAGGCGGAACAGTCATTATCAGCATGGGAATGAGCATATTAATACCCAAAAAAATTATTCCTGCCAACAACATTATTACTATTCCTGCAATAATAATTTTAAGCGTTGTTTTCAATTCAAAATCGCTGACTTCTGTTAATTTCCTTACAGAAATAAGTCTGAACGGAATAATCAAAATCATTGATATAAAAAACATTACTGCAATACCGACTATAAAATTAATCGTGTAAAAAACACCATTATAAGCAGATATTGAAATATCTGCAAATTCCTTTGTATATAAAAATGCACATAAGCATAAAACAATATGAATAATTATGAAAATGATAAGGCGTGCCTTAGCTGTTTTTTTCATATTTATACGCTCCCCTTATTGCTGTAATTATGTACAATTCTATATCCACCATTCAGGTGTAATCTGTCCTAAAGTTATTATTTTCTCATTTTCATAGTCAAGCATAATTTCTATATTTTTATAATTTTCGGGCATAAGCTGAACCATAAGTTCCCTGCAAGCCCCACATGGTGCAACTGTTTTACCATCAGGCAGAATTGCCAGTACCTTTGATATTTCATGTTCACCATTGGTAATCATATTGAATATGGCATTTCTCTCTGCACATATTCCAAGAGTTGAACAGGTATCAATGCAAACTCCTGTATATATCTTTCCCGACTTTGAAAGAATTGCCGCTGATACCTCTCCGCAGGTAACATATTCCGATATTCTTCGTGCGTTCAGAACTGATTTTGCGGCATTATACATTTCAGTCCAAATATTTTCCATATTATCCTCCTGCAACTTTCAATATATAAATCAAAACTATATTTATTTCTCTGTATTTTCCTGTATTGCCTTTTGGCTGTTTCTGAATAACATTCCAAATATCAATGCCCCAAGCATAGGGACAACAGCATATCCTGCATTTGGCTCACCATGATTTAAAATTACATACCCTGCCCCGACAAATGTCAGTACAATAAATGGCAAAAAAATATGCTGCGTTTAATCTTTTCATGTTTCAGATTCATAATCTGCCTCTCCTCTGTTTGACAAACTGGAATTTATCGTTCATAAAATGTAATCATTTTTTCTATTTCTTTTCTTACTTCACTTATGCTATTAAACTGTACCATGTCATCTATATAACTAAGTGCATTAAAAGGCTGCTCGTATTGGTCAATGGATGAAGGCAAAATTTTGAATAATTCATAACATTTTGTTGCAAATAAATCTATACTTATTGTTTCAGAATAATAAACATCACTAAGTTCACGAAACAATAATTTTCCAAAAACAATAGTATTAAACTTATTTGTTTCGTATTCAAAGTATCTCTTTATTCTCATAAAGGCAGATTCAGAATCGGTTAATATCTCTAATTCAAATAATAAATCGTTGCTTGTTTCATTTAAGAAAAGAATATCAAGATAATCATTGTATTTTTTACCATCATCTAAATCAAGTTGCCAAAGATAAGAATAAACAAATAATTTTTCCATTTTTACACCTTAAATATCAATATATATTGAGTCGTCAAATTCTAATTTGTATCAGTTTAAATCAATGTTATAAAACATCAAATTACTAAAAATGCGGTGAAGCTGGCTCAGCTTCAAATTCTGATTTAACAAAACAATCGAGCCGATAAGCAAACAGATAATTATTAACTAAACGTGAATTCGATGGTTTATTAGGAATTTCATCAGGCGGCTGAAAGCCGCCCAACCTTTTTTTATAAAAAGGTTGCC
>JBJEQS010000405.1:3364-4969 GCA_051881875.1 Oscillospiraceae bacterium | reverse complement strand
CAAAAGCTTGCGGTTTTCAAAGGCAGAGCCTTTGGTCGCTCGAATGAGCGAAATGTGGGTGTGGGGGCGGCAGCCCCCGCCCTTCAATCGTTCCAAAAAAGTTTTTTGGCAACCTTTTTATAAAAAAAGGTTGGGCGGCTTTCAGCCGCCTGATGAAATTCCCAGTAAATCATAACGGGCGAACGAGTTCGCCCCTACAAAGCAAAAAAATTATGCAAACAAAGTTCACTTTGTAAAAATTGATTTGCGTGCAAATTAACAGTGGCAGCTTGCCGCAAAAAGTTTTTTAAAAACTCTTGAAAAAATCTGTAATATGTTGTATCATATAATAGATTAGTATATTAAAAGCTATAAAAAAGGAGCTGTATCAAAATCTATGAAGCTTATTTCAATAATTGTTCCATGTTATAACGAACAGGAGGTTTTACCTCTTTTCTATGATAAAATAAATGAGGTTATGGACGGCATGAAGGCTGAACATAATGAACTTGATTTTGAGCTTATATTTATAAATGACGGCTCAAAGGATAAAACTCTGCCTATGCTCAGAGAACTTGCAAGGCGTGACAGAAAGGTAAGATATATTTCATTTTCAAGAAATTTCGGCAAGGAATCAGGTATGTATGCCGGTCTTGAAGCCTCAAAAGGCGATTATGTCGTTATAATGGACGCTGATTTGCAGCATCCGCCGGAATTCATACCAAAAATGTATGAATATGTCAGCAGCGGCGAATATGACTGTGCAACCACAAGACGTGTAAGCCGTGACGGAGAATCAAAAATACGTTCATGGTTTGCAAGAAAATTCTATAAAATCATGAATAAAATCTCACAGACAGAAATAGTTGACGGTGCTCAGGATTTCCGTTTCATGACAAGACAGATGGTTAATTCAATCCTATCTGTAAATGAATACAACAGATTTTCAAAGGGCATATTCAGCTGGGTCGGCTACCGAGTAAAATATATAGAATACAAAAATGTTGAACGTGCTGCCGGCACAACTGCATGGTCATTCAAAAACCTTTTCCTCTATTCGCTTGAGGGCATAATGGCATTTTCAACAGCACCTCTTGCAATCGCATCACTCCTCGGCATAATCTCATGCCTTATAGCATTTGTAATGATTATAGTTACCGTCATTAAAACGCTTATTTTCGGTGAACACGTTGACGGCTATCCGTCAATTATGTGTGCAATATTCATGTTCAGCGGATTGCAGCTTTTCTGTACGGGAATTCTAGGACAGTATCTTGCAAAGACATATCTTGAAACAAAAAGACGCCCTATTTATCTCATAGGCGAAACTGATGAAGACGCAAGGGCAGAAAAAGATAATCATGCTGAGTAAACAGACAAAAATTATTGCATCAATAATTCTTGCTGTAATATGCTTGCTTTGCTTTGCAATAATAAGCTTCTATTTCGGCTCGCATGATGACTATGAAAGCAATCTTCCAAACAATGCCGCATCAGATGAAAAACTTGAAATTTTCAGAAGCAAGAATGGTTTCTACGGTGTTGCAGATAATGACGGAAATGAGATAATATCACCATCATGGAATTCAATAGCCGTTCTTCCTGACGGTAATTTCATAGTAAGCT
>JBJEQS010000405.1:0-3264 GCA_051881875.1 Oscillospiraceae bacterium | reverse complement strand
GGAATTCAATAGCCGTTCTTCCTGACGGTAATTTCATAGTAAGCTGTATAATGAACAATGAAGAAGCTTTCGGAATTATCGACAATGAGGAAAATGTCATAACCGCTTTCGCATACAGCGAAATACGCAGCATTGACACAAATATTATCGTGGGAAAAGTATGCGACACCGGTCATTATATACTTATCAGAAGTGACGGTTCATTATATACCGATGACGAATGGGATTCATACGATATATCCGGAAATGATATAGTGCTTTCAAAAAAACGCAGCAAATATCAGGCGGTTATAAACGGCGGAAAAATTATTTTCAAATCATTCGATATTAAACAGAGTATTGGTAAATTCCCTGTTTCATTCAAATCAGATGCATCTGATTTCAGCGGATTTCTTTCAAGCAAAGCATTTGAAAAAACTGCCGAAGCAGTTTCAAAATATACATCTGCCCTTGCAGACGGTGACCGGAATACTCTCCAGACTCTCACATCTTCCGAATATTATGAAAGCATAGTACCTGTTGAAATAATCGGAAGAACTATCAGCAATGCCTCCGATGCAGTTATATATCCCATTCAGAATACTGACGGCTCTGTAGTATACAGCACAGAATTTACTCTTGAATACAGTTTTGCTGAAGATAATTCTCCCGAAAACAATAATGATGAAATTTCTGTAAACAGTCAATCCGAATCCGATGAGCAATCTCAGTCCAACAAATTCAGATTCACAATTGAAACCGAAAAAACAAATAACGGTTCAGTCATAATCACTTCAGTAAAATATAATGCTGAATAACTCTGAAAGGATTTTTATATGAGCAAAAAAGAAGAATTTCTTGAAATATACAATAAATATGTATCAGGCAGAAAAGGTGCTGACAAGCTCCTTAAATACATAGAAAGCACTGATTTCTTTACTGCTCCGAGCAGTACAAGATTTCATGGCTGCTATGAAGGCGGACTTGTTGAACACAGCATAAATGTATACAACTGCCTTAAAGACTATCTGGAGCGTGAAAGAACCAAAGAACTGTATAATATGAACTATACTAATGAAAGCATTGCAATAGTTTCACTTCTCCATGACCTCTGCAAATCAAATTTCTATTCAATTGACTACCGCAATGCTAAGATTGACGGAGAATGGCAGAGAGTACCTTTCTATACAGTGAATGATTCATTTCCTTACGGTCATGGCGAAAAATCAGTTTTCCTTATATCACGTTTTATGTACATTGAGCCTTTTGAAGCTATGGCTATAAGGTATCATATGGGATTCTCAGGGATTGAGGACAAAAACACAATAGGTCGTGTCTTTGAAAATTTCCCCCTTGCATTCGCTCTCAATGTCGCTGACATGGAGGCATCATATTATCTTGAGGGAACTTCTCCGAAGGCATAACATATATTAATAATTACATGGAGGTTTTTTAATGAGTTTATGGTATGAAAATGCGGTCTTCTACAGCATATACCCTATCGGTTTCTGTGGAGCTGAAAAGTTCAATGACGGCGGAGAGGTTCGATACAGACTCGATAAGATTATCGACTGGATACCTCACCTCAAAAAAATGGAAATTGATGCAGTATATCTCGGACCTGTATTTGAATCGGTTGAGCATGGATACGATACTACCGATTATATGATGATTGACAGACGTCTCGGCGATAATGCCTCATTCAAGAAAATATGTCAGGAACTTCACAAAAATGGTATCCGTATAGTTGTTGACGGTGTATTCAATCATGTAGGCCGCAATTTCTGGGCATTCAAAGATGTTCAGCAGAACGGCAGAAATTCAAGATACTGTTCATGGTTTCAGAATTTGAACTTTGATGGTCAGAGTCCCTGCGGCGATAATTTCTGGTATGAGGGCTGGAATGGTCACTATAATCTTGTAAAGCTTAATATGAGAAATCCTGAAACCGCTGACCATATCATCAATGCTGTTGAAATGTGGATTGATGAATTCGATATTGACGGAATTCGTCTTGATGCGGCTGACTGTATCGACTTCGATTTCTTCAAAAGACTTAGATATTTCTGCAAGAGCAAGAAAGCTGATTTCTGGCTCATGGGCGAAATTATCCACGGCGATTACAACAGATGGGCTAACCCCGAAATGCTCGACAGTACCACTAACTATGAATGTTATAAGGGCATTTACTCATCACACAATGACAAGAACTATTTTGAAATTGATTATTCAATAAACAGACAGTTCGGAAATAATGGCATTTACAAAAATATCAAGCTTTTTACATTCGTTGACAACCATGATGTAAACAGACTTGCAAGCACTCTTAAAAATCCTGAGCATCTCTGCAACTGTTATACGCTTGCCTATACGATGCCGGGTATCCCATCAATCTATTATGGAAGTGAATTCGGTATACAGGGTATTCACGAAAACAATTCTGATGACGGATTAAGACCATGCCTTGACCTCGATGAACTTAACCGTTCTGGAAATATCAAGCTTTTCAATCATATTGTAAAGCTCGGACGTATCTACAAGGCATATCCTGCACTCCGTACAGGAAGCTATCAGACTATTATCATAAGAAATCAGCAGCTTCTTTTCAGAAAAGACCTCAACGGTCAGACTGTATATGTTGCACTTAATCTTGAGGACAAAGATTTTGACCTCAGTTTCAATACACATCTCAATGCTCTTGTTGATGTATTCAGCGGACAGTCACTCAGCATAAACAACGGCAATGCATATATCAAAATGCCGCCGTATTCATCAATGATTATCGTTGCCGATGACATCATTAATTCAAATGACAATGCTGAAACTGAAGTAATTTCTGAAGTTCCTGAAGAAATTCTTGTAAACAGAAAATATGCCGACAATAAGGGCAATGTTTATATGGTAATAGCAATTGCAAAGAATTCTGAAACACTTGAAGAACTTGTTATATACAAGGCTCTCCATGGCAGTTCTGATGTATGGGCTAAACCTAAATCATTATTCCTTGATGAAGGAAACCAGAAATTCAGACTTGTTGACTGATATATATAACCGATATTGCAATTAAAACATCAAGGGGACTGCAAAAACAGTCCCCTTTTAATATAATGCGAATTCGATGGATTATTTTTGTAGGGGCGACCATTGGTCGCCTGTTATAGTTTACTGAAAATTTCATCAAGCGGCTGAAAGCCGCCCAACCTTTTTTATAAAAAGGTTGCCAAAAAACTTTTTTGAACGCCATTTAGGGCGGGGGCTGCCGCCCCCACACCCCCGTTTCGCTCA
>JBJEQS010000404.1:0-21652 GCA_051881875.1 Oscillospiraceae bacterium | reverse complement strand
CGCCTGATGAAATTCCCAGTAAATCATAACGGGCGAACGAGTTCGCCCCTACAAATCAAAAAAAGTTATGCAAACAAAGTTCACTTTGCAAAAATTGATTTGCGTGCAGGCAGCGGCTCGCTGCTTGACTAAAGCGTATAATATGATATAATTAATATTATAAGTTTTGATGTATGGAGTGATTAACCTTGGCAGTCAGCAAGCACGTTTTAAGAGCAATCAAAGCGGCGTCTTTTATTCATATCGACATAAAGAGCAAGTATCAGAGGGTACGCAGTATGTATAATGCAGCACATATGTTCAGAGGTGATATTAATGACGAATATATGTTTACCGATACAACGATTGCTGATGTGCCGGTAAGAATTTTCTATCCCGACAATTCTGAAAGCAGTGATGTAATAATATTTTTTCATGGCGGCGGCTGGGTTATAGGAAATGTTGAAAATTATTCAAATATGTGTTCTGTACTGTGCCGAAAAACAGGTATGCGTGTTATTTCCGTTGATTACAGGCTTGCACCTGAAAATAAATTCCCCGCAGGACTGAATGACTGTTTCAGTGTTGTAAAAGCTGTTTCCGAAAAGCAGGATAATGCTGAGATAAATGCTGAACGCATAATACTTGCAGGTGACAGTGCAGGGGGAAATCTTTCTGCCGCTGTAAGCATTATGGCTAAGGATACCGATATAAAAATCAATTCACAGATACTTCTTTATCCTGCGGTTAATAATGACTATACAGAAAATTCACCGTTTAAATCGGTGACGGAGTACGGAAAGGATTATTTTCTCACATCTGAACGGCTTTGCGGATATATGGAACTTTATATTTCAAATTCCGGGGATTATAATAATCCGCTTCTTGCCCCTATTCTCTATGACAAATTGGAAAATATGCCTGATACTCTTGTTATTACAGCACAGTATGACCCGTTGCATGATGAGGGAATGGCATTTGCTGAAAAGCTTCGCACATATGGAAATTATGTTGAGGCATACTGCATAGAGGACGCACTTCATGGATTTATAACGCTTCCGGCTGACTGGGATATAGTAACCGAAGCGTACAGATATATTAAAAATTTTCTTGACAGGGATGGTGGAAATGAGCAGCGAAAAGAAATGGTTTAAACTTGATAATGCAGGAAAGCTTTTTCCGCCTTCATGCAGTAAGACCGATACAAAGGTTTTCAGATTTTCATGTGAATTAAAGGAAAATGTTATTCCGGAAATATTGCAGTCTGCCGCTGAAATTACTCTTGAATCATTTCCGCTTTATCAGTATGTCCTTGACAGAGGTGCATTCTGGTATTATCTTGAAAAGAGCGATATAAAGCCTGTTGTCAGGGAGGAATACAAGAGTATATGTTCGGCAATCTATCGTAAGGACAGGATAAATCTGCTGTTTGAAATCACTTATTATGGCAAAAGAATAAATATGGAGATATTTCATTCGCTGTCTGACGGTACAGGAGCTTTGCATTTTTTTCATATACTGATTATAAATTATCTGTCCGAGGTGCATAATATCGTTATAAAACCCGAATGGTTTCAGGCTTCATCGGATTTTCAGAAATCATCGGACAGCTTTCAGAAGTATTATTCAACAAAAAAGCTTTCCAATGAGAAAAAAGAAAAAAATGGTACAGCCTATAAGATTAAGGGCTTTCGATATTCCGATTATCAGCTGAAGCTTATAAAAGGTGTTATACCCGTTAAGGCGGCACTTGACAAGGCTCATGAATTCAATGTTTCCCTTACGGTATTTCTTACAGCCTGCCTTATATCCGCAATAGGCGAGGAAATTCCGGAGAGAAAAAAGAAAAAGCCTGTTGTAATATCAGTACCGGTAAATCTCAGAAAGTATTTCAAATCAGAAACATCGAGGAATTTTTTCGGAACAATCAATGTATCGTATAATTTCAGTCAGCGTTCAGGAGAATTCAGCGATATTGTTGAAGCTGTAAGCGATGAATTCAAGAGATACCTGACATTTGAACATCTATCAGATAAGATAAATTCATATTCAAAAGTTGAGCATAATGCACTTGCGAAAATTGTTCCTCTTTTTTTCAAGGATATTTTTATCAAAGCCGCACATGACCTGTCAGCACTTGAGGTCACATCATCACTCTCAAATATCGGTGCTGTAAAAATGCCGGAGATTTTGCAGGATTACATAAATGTATTTGATATGTGTACTGCAACAAATAAGATTTCAATATGTATGTGTTCATATATGGATAAAATCAGCATAAGCTTTACTTCACCATTTATAAACAGTGATATACAGAGGAATTTTTTCAGACAGCTTTCAGGAATGGGGATAGATGTTGAAATTTCAACAAATCCGCTTGAATCAAGAGAGGAGTGAGAAATATATATGAAGCATTGTGATAAATGCAATGTCAATGTTGCAGGCGACAGAAAAATATGTCCTCTCTGTCAGAATGTTCTTACCGGTACAGGAGAAACTGAACCATATCCGCATATTCCAACATTTTTCGGCAAATATAAAATGGCAATAAAAATAGCAATATTCAGCTCAATAACGATATGCATAATATCACTTGCGGTTAATTATATGATACCGCAGAGTGGTTGCTGGTCATTGCTTGTGCTTCTTGGAACAGCGTGTCTTTGGGTAAGTCTTTTTATAATTATAAAAAAGGGAAGTAACATACCCAAAACCATTATCTATCATGTAATTGCACTGTCTGTCTTATCGGTTTTGTGGGACAAGGTGACAGGCTGGCATGGCTGGTCAATTGATTTTGTCATTCCATCAGCCTGCATAGCAGCGATTATTGCAATGGTTGCGTTTATAAAGGCAAGTCATAAAAAAATCCGAAATTATGTATTTTTCATATTTATTGATGCGATTTTCGGAATAATACCGCTTGTGCTTTATAATTCGCATCTGGCAAAAATAAAATATCCGTCAATAATATGTACTGCACTCAGCATTATAATAATCGTTGCACTGCTTACTTTTCAGGGAAAAGCAGTTGCATCAGAACTTAAAAAGAAATTCCATTTGTAATGCCTTGACTTTACAGCCGTATATTTTGAATTATAATTCTCAATTCACATATAATAATCATGCAGAAAGAATTTTTATTGATATATATGGAAGAAGGCATATTATGGCTAAAACAGTAAAGGTAGTACAGGCAAAAATATATCGTCCTAAATCAGAACGTGTGAAATATGGCAGTATAAAAAAGTCACAATAAAATGTATATGAAAATTTTTCAAGGGATTAAAAAATCCCTTGAAATTTTTTTGTCTGAACAATTGTATTTGTTTATACATCGCAATATCAGTAAATATATCGCACCGCTTATTAATGTATATGAAATCATGTAAACTGTCTGATTTGTAATCATGCAGCAGAATATTTTTGCTGTCTGATATGCAGTTATTATGGATAATACAGGCATTATTATAAATTCAAAAGGCTTGAATGAAAATGCTGTCTTTTTTGAAATCATGATAATTCTTGCTGTATTTCCGATTATATTGCTTGAATAGTAAGAGATTACAATTCCATAAAACCCCATAATTCTTACGCATACAAGAAGTACTGATATTCTTATAAGGTATTCTGCAATATAGTTTATGGTTGAAAATTCCTGTAATCCGATTGACTTTATTATGCTTTCAAGGATTATTTCAAGATATATGAATGGTATTACAAAGGCAAATATTTTTATCATCTGTCCTGCAAATTCATTTCCGTCACTCAGTATAATTCCTATTTCATCACCGCATACAATCATAAAATTTATTGCAAAAAATGAGTACCATATTGCATATTTAATGCTTTTTTCTATAAGTCGTCCGGATTTTTCAGCATTTTTCGCACCATTAGCCATGGATATTTCAGGAACAAGTATTCCAGAAAGACAGGAAAGAATTACTGATGGAAAATATATGCATGGCATTATTATTGCTTCAAGAAGTCCATACTGACTCAGTGCAATCTCAGTGCTGCTGCTGAACTGTTTCAGAGTTATTGGAAGTAATGCTTCATGGATACTGCTAAGAATTACGGTGATATAGCTGTTAATTGTTATTGGCAGAGCCATTTTTATAAATTTCCGCAGATTTATATTTCCTTTGGATTTCTTTTCGGGAATTATATGGAGTATGGCTATAAGAAAGATAAATGTCACAGCTTCTCCGGTGAGTATGCTTATTGCAATTGCGGAAAAAATGTTCAAACGGTTATTTATTACGAAAAATTCAATCATAAATGCTGTAACACCTGAACGGACTATGAATTCCACAGCATCAGCAACAGCAACAATGCCAGATTTTCTGTATGCATTGAATAATCCCTTTATGCAGGCGGACAGGGCGGTAAGTGGCAGACAGAGAGCCATAATTCTTATAGGAATGACGGTATCAGCATTTTTCAGAAAATATTGTCCAAGCTGTTCAGCTGAAATGAATACAGCCGCTGAAGCTGATATGCTTAAAATCATGGAAAATATCATGCCATATGAGAATACAGATGACGGACTGCCGTTAGGTTTGCCTAATTCCTCAGCAGTAAAACGGCTTATACAGACGAATATATTTCCGCTTGAGATTACAGAAATAAATCCGAAAAATGAATATATCAGTGAAATAATTCCCATTGAGGCACTGCCTAAAAGCTTTGTTATGAATATGTTGTAAACAAGTGCCATAACCTGCATAACCAGTTCAATAATGGTAAGTATCAGTGTATCTTTTAAAAGACTGTTTTTATACAAGATAAATCACCTCATATAAAAATATATGTTCAGTTATGGGTGGAATATGAAGCAGTGAAATAAAAAACAGGAGCAAAGAATGTTCCTGTTTTCTTGTGAATATTAAGTATATTCAGTACCAGCTTTTTGAAAAAAGCTGGGCAAAAACTTTTGCTTTCGTTACTTTTCTTTATTGGCTCAGTTTGTACCTACCCGACCGCTTGAATAAAGTTGATACTCAAAATCGGAGGCGGCGACTCGCCGCAAAAAGCTGGGCAAAAACTTTTATTTTCGTTGCTTTATTTACTTATAACTTTTTCTTATGGCTCGACCGCAAAATAAATATAACAATCAAAACCGGAGCAGGCAACTTGCTGCTTGAAAAAAGCTGGGCAAAAACTTTTGCTTTCGCCTTTATTTATTACCGCCTGTAAAACTTCCTATTATATCTTTAAGTCCGTCAGCAACAGATGAATCGGCATTGCCAAGCTTTGAGGCAAGATTCTGAATATCCTCAGGCTTGAAATTTGAAAGAATTTTGCTGATATTTTCTGAACCCGCATTGCCAATCATTTCTTTTATGCTGTCTGCATCAAGATTGCTCTGACCAAGATTTTCAAGAAGCTCACTTACGGCTGAATTATTCAGTATTCCGTTAAGAGTATTTTTTGTATCTTCATTATCGAGCATACCTTTAAGATTATTAAAATCAAGATTCATAATTAACATCTCCTCGTTTTTAACAGATTTTTAATACTTATAGTATATCATTATAAATATAATCCGTCAAGAAAAATTTTTTCTGTTCATGTGACCTTTTGACATTCTCAGTTGTTTTATAAGTGAAAGGAGATGATGAGATGAGCAGCTTGCAGGAAGAATTTTCAGCGAAATACGATACATACGGCAGAACGATTTTTAAAATAGCAATGACATATCTTGCAAATAAATCAGATGCAGAAGATGTAATGCAGGAAGTATTTATAAAACTGCTGTATAATTCGCCTGAATTTCAGAACAGCGATTATGAGAAATACTGGATTATAAGGACAACCTCAAACATATGCAAAAATATGCTGAAAAGCTTCAGACATAAAAATACAGAGAATATTGAAGATTTTACAGAATATTTGTCCGAACCATCACAGACCAATATCGCTGAACTGTTGCTTGAGCTTAATCCTAAATACAGAATAGTTATATATCTTATGTATTATGAGGGATATTCTGTAAAGGAAATATCGGAAATGCTTTCAATTACACAGTCAGCGGTGAAAATGCGGCTGAAAAGAGGCAGGGAACTGCTTAAACTGGATATTGAGGAGGGTTATTTATATGAGAAAACAGGATTTACTCAGCATATATTCTGAAATTGAACCTGATGAATTTATGAAACAGAGAATTGAAAGAAAGGTGTTAAGTATGAATAAGGAAAAATCAACAACAAAAAGAGTGTCATTCAAAAGAGCTGCGGTACTTGCGGTATGTATCGCAATAACAGGCGGTGCGGTTGCTTCATTGCCGGTAATGGCTGAACATATACCGGCTGTAAAAAATGCTCTCAGCTATTTCAGCGGTGAGGAATCATATATTAAAGACCCTGTTGCAAAAAATGATGCAATAGTTGAGCTTGCTGAAACAGTTGATGTTGTAAATGCTGATATTGAAACAGGTATTTCATTCAATATTCAGAATGTATATTATGATGGTGATGATGTACTTATATACTATGTTTTCCAGACAGACGGAGAAAAATTCAGCGATTACAACAGCATTACAGCAAGATTTTTCAGAGTATTTGCAGACGACAAGGAAATTATGCTTGATGAAAATGCAATTATATCAGGCGGAAAATGCGATGACAATACATATGCAGGTATGATACAGTTTTCATCAGATGCTCTCCCCGACAAAGATAATCTGAATATGACAATAAAAATAAGCAGCGTTGAAATGCTTAATACAAAGGTTTACTACTTCAACTATGACGCTGATAATCCTTGCTACGATTTCGGCAAACCTGATGTATATACAGCAGATATATCATGCAGCTTTGATATGAACAGACAGCATGACCTTGCAAAGACTTATGAAATCAATCAGACTAAAGAAGGAATTACTCTCAATTCTGTAACAATAACACCTGTAAGAACTCATTTGGATATGACAATGAGTGATGACTATACATGGACTCTTACAGACAATAATGGCAATGAACTTGGATTTCTGAATATGTACGATTTTGATACTCCTCTTAAAGATGCAGAAACTCTTACACTGTCAATTAAGGACATCAATCAGAATGATTTCCCTGAGATATGCTCATTTACATTCGATATTGACGGCGGATACAGAAATGAGGATACATATAACAATCAGACTTATAATTACAATCGTGATGAAATAACATTTATTCCGTCAGAGGAAGAAGCTGAAAAATGGATTGCAGAAAACAGAACTGTACTTGATTATACATCAATCCCGAACAGAACTCCAGCAAATGAGTGGCGTGACTATAATTATGACTTTGAATATGTTAATGGTGATGATGACATTAACCATTATTCAATAAAAATAAGCAATGTTGAATATATTACAAATGTAAATTCACTTGACCTTGAAAACTGTGCTTTGTCGCCTTATGAATATTCTTCATTCAAAACAGATGCGGACGGAAATATTCTCAATGGTTTAACACTGGTTGTATATGATTATTCAATGAGAAACAATCAGGATACCGCAGGTTCACTCGGACTTATGGGAGGATTTGCAAGAAAGCATGATATCAAAAACGACTGCTGCGGAGGTGATATATACTATATTGATAAAGCGGATAACGGCGGAAAAAGTCTGTTTAAATACAATTTACAGCCTCATGAGGAAAAGACTGTAAGAGTGGGCAAACTCGTTGACAGTGAAGCTGTTGAAGAAGGACTTGTATATATAGAAGACCATGGCAATTATTATGATTGCATAGAACTGGATTAATATAAATCTCCTCCTTAATTTAATACTGAATATCAGCGGAAAATCGGTATTTGCAGGTTTTCTGCTGTTATTTATTCGACTGAATTATTCTGCAACAACGCTGATTCTTTCCTGAATGTGATTTCCTTTGACAAGCTCGTCAACCATTGCAATCGCATAATCTGCATAGCTGATTATACTTTCGCCCTTTGAATTCAGCATAAGTTCTTCACCGCCGAGAATATACTTGCCTGTTCTTGCACCTTCCGCCTGAAAGTCACCGGCAGGGCTAATAAATGTCCACTTTACGTCATTTCTTGTTCTCAGTTCTTCAAGTGCCTTACCCTGTGTAGCGGCAAGCGGCTTAAAAATATCAGGAAAGTCGGGGCCGTCCATAACCTGAACTGTGTGTTCTGAATTTACATAAAGGCTTCCTGCACCTCCCACAACTAACAAGCGCACATCTGTTCCTGAAAGCAAATCGCACAGGTGCTTGAGTGATGTGGAATGCTGAGGCAGTACATCGGGTGTCCATGCACCGAATGCATCAACGACAGCATCGAAGCCTTTCAAGTCCTCTGCTGTAAGTTCAAACAAATCCTTGATGATAACATTATCTGCGGCAGACTTGTTTTCTCCTCTTACTACAGCGGTAACGTCCAGACCTCTGTTTACAGCCTCCTTTGTGATAAGCTGTCCTGCTTTTCCGTTTGCACAAATAACTGCGATTTTCATAATTAAATTCCTCCTGAAAAATGATTTTTTTGGTTTGTTTTTCGGGAGATTTAAGCGCTTAATCTCTTTCCTTGATTCTATGATAACACAGCTTTTCAGAGTTGTAAAGCAGGCACTTTTTTGTGGTATAGTTACCTTTAGGTAACCTTTGCGCTGTTTCGGAAAAAATCCATGAAAAAAATTTTTCCTTGATTTTTTAATCCGAATATGTTAAAATGTATCCGAAAGTATATTACTTAAAATTTTATTTTGTACCATAATGGCTCTTTTTTGTGCTGTCCGTACAATTTGGGGCAGTTCATACATAATCACCTTTTTGATTTTAATCTTTTCTGCAATAGCTGTTTGTGTCCCCATAGCGTCAATTGTCACTATAGAATTTTTTATGTTTATTTTTTCGAGCAGCTTTGGAATAGCCTTAATTTCATTGCTTTTTTCATCTGTTTTCTGTTGTCCAAGGCTGTATCCGTTCTCACAGTTCCATGCCGTTACTATGTGATTAGGCTTACTGCTGTTCTGCTTGTTTGAACACATGGTCTTTCCGTCTATTGCTATTATTTTTTTAAACTTTTCTTTTTCCACTTTTTCAAGCATTGATGTCCATTTATTGTATGCCTGTTGGATATACTCAGGATTTATCATTCCCATTACACGCTGTATTGTGTCATGTGATGGTATTCCGTTTTCAAATGGAAGATATTCTCTCAACAAATCTATATAGTGATTTGCCCACATCTCCATATCTTCCCAGTCATCTACATTTGATAATGTGCATGAAAATACTATCAGCACAATTTCTTTTATTGGGTACCTGACTTTGCTTTGCTGTCTGTTATCCTCAATACACTCCAGCATTTCCATTAATTCTTCCATCGCACTTTTTCTCCTTGTTTTTTCTTCTCATTATACCACATTTTTCATTTTGTTTCCACTTTGTTATTCATGCGTTTGGTCTGAGTGTGGGCGGTGTTTACAACATTGAACTTGAAAACGGTGCGTCTGAATATCCGGGAGATTATCTGTACCGTTCCAGTTCGCTGAAATGGGACGTAGAATCCGGAATGTGGGGAATTTTCCGTGTGATGAAAAAGGGAATCCGCTATTGCTGTGAGTATGCGTGTCACATATTTGACAACTGGTGGGAGAAAAAATGGTTTGATAAATATGAATGAATATAAAAATTATTTGGACTGTAGAAAAACCTATTTCTGAAGTGAACAAGGGGACGCTTTCACTTGCAAAGCACCCCCTCTTTCAAAAAAACATTTGGTTGCATAAATTAACGTGAGTTCGACAACCCAAAGATAAAAGTTTGGGTCAAATTTTTGCGGCAAGTTGCCGCCTCCGGTTTTGAGTATTTTGTTTTATCCAGATGGTCGGGTAGGTACAAAATCATATTATAAAAAAAGTGGCGAAAGCAAAAGTTTTTGTTCAGCTTTTTTTCAAAAAGCTGGCAGATTCCAAAGGCAGAAGCCTTTGGTCGCTCGAATGAGCGAAACGGGGGTGTGGGGGCTTGCCCCCGCCCTTCAATCGTTCCAAAAAGTTTTTTGGCAACCTTTTTATAAAAAAAGGTTGGGCGGCTGAAAGCCGACTTATTTGCTGATATTTCATATCAGCAAACGGGTGACACAATGGTCGCCCCTACAGCAATAATTCATCGAACTCACGTTAATTCAAGTATTTCTTTTTCATATGGCATAACAACACCCTCCTATAGTATTTTATTATGCCATAGGAGGGTGACTTTTTCTATGTCCGTTTTTACTGGACTTGTACAACAAGAACAGATGGAGTTTTTTATGTTAAAAAGTGTATTTGTGCATTGCTCTACAGCTCAGATGAGCCATTTTTCATCCATGCAACAGAATAGTACTTTTTCTTGTAATCATGCGGTGTCATGCCCATATGCTTCTTAAAAATCTTTATAAAGTAGCTATGAGAGCTGAAATTAAAGTAATTGCTTATCTCCAGAGCAGAATAATCTGAAAACTGAATCATATTGGCAGCAGCTTCAATTTTCTTTATGGTAATATATTCATTTATAGAAATGCCAATTTCCGATTTAAAAAGTTTTGAAAGATATGATATGCTCAGTGAAAGGAAATCTGCAATATCCCTTACAAGAATTCGTTTGTGAAGATTATCACTTATATAATCAAGTGCTTTTATTACAGGCTTTGAATAATTACGGCAGTTTCTTATCTGCCGCATACGCTTTGTAAAATCAATTGACATATTATAATGCAGAGTTCTTATCTCCTGTTCTGTTTCGCTTGCATCAGTTTTAAGAATATAAACGTCACTCAGATTATAAGCCTCCTCATGCGGCATACCTGCATTTATACAGAAACGTGTTATCATAGCTATTGAAACTATAAGATGATATTTAAGGTTTCTCAGCGGATTATGGCTCAGCACACCGAAGCCCTCTCCTCCAAGTTGTGTAAACAAGGTTTTTACCAGTTCAAGATTTCCGGAGCATACGCTTTCGTAAAAGGATACTTCTCTTTCAAATGAAGCATGATGAATACCTGTTTCACGCTGATTGAAAAAATGGTTTTCAAGAGCTGCTTTTGTATTTATTATAAGTGGTTCTGAACTGACGCTGCTGTTATTTTTATCAGAGCAGTAATCCATAAGCCTTGAAGCTGATTTTTCAAAGGTTTGGCGGCAGATTGAATATTTACCATTGTTAATTGATACAGCCTCAGCGTCAGCAAGATTTTTCAGACACATGGCAATTGTATTTTCATTTATACACAGTCTGACTGCTGTTTCTTTTATGGTAAGGTCAGGATAATCATTGAGCAAATCAAGGATAAGCACAGAGTTTTTATCTTCAAGCAGTGACAATACGTTCAAATCAACCACACACCTTAATTAATCAAGTTCAAGGCTCTTTATTTCTTCATCACTGAGCATCTTGTTTGCATTGAGAATCATAACAATCTTTTCAGATGTCTTGCCTACGCCTTCTATAAATTTTCTTGTCTTTGCATCTGAAAGCTTAGGCACAGCCGAAATATTATCCTCGCTTATATCCATAACCTCATCGACTGTATCGACTATGAAGCCCACTTCAATGCTTTCCAGATTAAGTATTATTATGCAGGTTCTTTCATTATATTCCTTTTCATTCTTGCAGAAACGCAGACGTACATCAATTACAGGGATAAGCGAACCTCTTAAATTTATAATCCCTCTTGCATAATCAGGAAATTCAGGAACGGGAGTAATCTCCTGCATTTCAATAATTTCCTTTACATCATTTATATGAAAAGCATAGAACTGCTTATCTATTACAAATGAAAGATATTTCTGATTGGCAAAGTTGCTTTCATTTTCTTCAAATGCTTCATCATCATTAAATCTGTTTAATATATCCATTGATAAAAACCTCCGTATTTACAGCTGATTGCAAATCATACTGCTTATATTATTTAAAGGTGTCTGCACAGTACAGCCGCCACGCATATAAGCAACCATCGGCATACCATAAACCACACAGCTTTCCTTATTCTGACCGATAGTATAAGCACCGGCATTTTTCATTTCTACCATGCCGTCAGCTCCGTCAGCTCCCATACCTGTCATAATAACGCCTATGGCATCTTTTCCGGCACATTTCGCAACGCTCTTGAAAAGATAGTCAACTGAAGGTCTGTGTCCGGACATCTTTTCATCGCTGAGTACTCTTACGAAATATCCGTTCATGTCCTTATGCAAAGTCATATGGAAGTCGCCCGGAGCAAGCAATGCACAGCCGGGTTTAAGCCTGTCACCGTTCTTAGCCTCGGAAACGCTGATTTTACATAATCCGTTTAAGCGTTCAGCAAACATCTTTGTAAATACTGGCGGCATATGCTGAACAATTACAATAGGAGGACTGTTTTCAGGCATAGCCGTCAGTACAGTCTGCAATGCATCTGTACCGCCTGTTGAAGCACCCATTGCAATAAGATTCCTTTTGAAATGACCGCTGTTTATGAGTCTGCCGGCTGAAATATTTGAAGAATTGACTACTGAGTTAACTCTTTTTACAATTTTTGCCTGAGAGGCTGTAATGACCTTTGTTCTGAGTTCAGCCGCAAAAGCCTTAATGTCCTCAGGTTTTCTTATGAAAGGCTTTTTTATGTAATCTACTGCACCGGCTTCGAGAGCTTCAAAAGCCTGTATTGGTGCAGATGATACTATGACAGTGGGAACAGGGCATTGCGGTATAAGTTTTTTCAGAAATTGTATCCCGTTCATCTTCGGCATTTCAACATCAAGGGTAATTACATGAGGGTGAAACTGAAGAATTTTATCCCTTGCTTCAAAAGGGTCGCTTGCTCTGGCAACTACTTCAATAAGCTTGTCATCTGCAAAAAAATTTGCAAGAGTTTCACGAAAAAGTATTGAATCATCTACAATGAGTAATTTTATTTTCTGTTCAAGCATAGAGCAGACCTCCTTTTATATTTTATTTTCTGTATACGGCAGGACATATAAATTTATATTCAGAATCTTTAGGAATATTTTCAGCATGACCAATAAAAAGGTATCCGCCCTTTTTAGTTGCGTCATAAAATCTTTTTATAAGACTGCTCTTTGTTTCATTATCGAAATAAATCATTACATTCCGGCAGAATATGACATCAAATGGTTTTTTATACACTATTTTATCCATAAGATTGAACTGTTTATATATTACCTGACTTCTTATTCTGTCACAGATTTTATATGAACCATCACTCTGCTTGTTGAAATATTTTCTTTGCCATTCGACAGGGAGCGAAGCAACTGATTCAGCAGAATATATTCCGCTGCTTGCCCTTTTAAGAACATTAGTTGAAATATCCGTTGCAAGTATACGCAAATCCCAGCCTGATTTTCTGCTGCCGAAATACTCATCAATAGTCATGGCAATTGTATAAGGTTCTTCACCTGATGATGAAGCTGCACACCATATTCTCGCATCTTTATCTTTCACAGTTTTTTCGATATACGGAAGAACTGTTGATTTAAGGTAGTCAAAATGCTGCGGCTCACGCATGAAATATGTATGATTTGTTGTAAGTTTGTTAATAAGAACAGTGAGTTCTGTTCCTGATTTATCATTCATAACACTGTCAAGATACTGTGTATAGCTTGTAAAGTTTTTTTCTGCAATTATGTTTGAAAGTCTGCCTTCTATGAGAATTCGTTTTTTACTCAAATCAATTCCATAATTTGAGTGCATAAAATTTACAAGTCTTAAAAATTCAGAATCTGTTATTTTTATATTCATAGTTGATTATTCCATAAGAAGTCTGTGTATATCAAGCAGCTGCTTTATTTCTCCGCCCGAATCAATAATGCTCTGTATATACTGGTTTTCATTTACATTTTTATAGTCCGGGGCAGAACAGGTATCTGTCGGCAGAACTGTTGTGATTTCACGAACTCTGTCGACTATAAGACCGACTGTAAGCTCATCTACTTCAACAACAATTATGCAGGTTTTTTCGTCATAAGGTATTTCGGGCTGATTTATCTTGTTTCTTATGCTTATTACAGGTACAACTTTACCCCTTATATTTATAACGCCCTTTATAAATTCAGGAACTTTCGGAACAATAGTTATAGGCTGTATTCCGATAATTTCAGTGATATACTGTATTTCTATTCCGTAGAGGACATCATTTATATAATAAAGCAGTATTTCACCGCCGTTTGTATTGAATTCCCGTCTTGTATTCTGGCTGTAAACTTCTTCTGACATTTTTTTCACTCCTTTGATTAATTGTCGAGAATGATATTGCTTATATCAAGGATTATGGTAATGCTGCCATCGCCGAGAATAGTACATCCTGCCATGCCATGCTGCTTGATATTATAGCGGTTGAACATAGGGGAGAATGGTTTTACAACGACCTGCTGTTCACCTATAAGCTCATCGGCAAGTATGCAGGCACTCTTTCCTTCAGCTTCCACCAGAATAACGACTCCGTCCTGAATATTCTTTGCAACCGGTTCAATATCATATAACTCATGCAATCTTATAAGCGGATAACATTTATTGCGTATTTTTACAATTTCCTTATGTGATGTATCACGCAGGAGCTGATTTTCTTTTATCTTTATAAATTCCTGAATTGAATTTATCGGAATAGTGAATATTGACTGACCAACTGAAATTTCAATGCCGTCAACAATAGCAAGTGAAAGCGGAATTTTTATTATAAAGCTTGTACCTTCACCCCATTTGCTGTCAACTGATACAGTACCGCCGATTTTCTCAATGCTCTTGCGGACAACATCCATGCCAACACCTCTGCCTGAATATTCAGTAACTTCGGTATTGGTTGAAAATCCCGGAAGCATTACCATATTGAATATTTCCTTTTCGGTATATTCTTCCTCCGGTTTTGTAAGCAGACCATTTGCCTTAGCCTTTTCCATAACACGCTTGCAATCAATGCCGGCACCATCATCAGCTACAACGATAATAACCTCACCCGATGAATTATAAGCGGAAAGCTTTATTGTACCCTGAGGAGATTTTCCTTTTGCAATGCGTTCCTCCTGTGATTCCTCTATGCCATGGTCCATAGAATTTCTTACCATATGCATAAGAGGGTCATTGAGATTATCAATTACGCTTTTGTCAACTTCTGTTTCCTCACCTTCAAATACAAGATTAACATCTTTATTGAGTTTGACTTTCATATCCCTTACAATTCTTGTCATCTTGTTGAATACGCCTGAGAGAGGAACCATTCGTATGGACATTACAATATCCTGAAGTTCATCGGTAAGTTTTCTCAGCTGTCTTGCGGCTTTCTGAAAATTATCAAGCTTATGACCTTTAAGGTCGGGATTTGATGTAACCATGGCTTCAGCGATAACAATTTCACCTACCATATCAAGCAATTGGTCAAGCTTATTGAGATTGACACTGATAAGGCTCTGTTTTCCCCTTGAAGCACCGCCTCTGTTATTACCGAGTTTGTCGGTCTGTTTTTCCTCAGCCGGTGAAGCAGCTGATACAGGCGTTTTAACAGGTTCAGTCTTTTTTAGATTTGGAGCAGCCGGTACAGCAGTTTCTTCTTTTTCAGTTTTTGATGCAGCTTCCTGTTTTGCCGGTTCAGTCTTTTTATCATTAATTTTTTCTGCAATATTTTCAGCAGGTTCTTCTTCCTCTGAATTTACAGATGTATTATCAACTATTTCATATGATTTTACATTGATAGCATCTTCAAATTCTCTGAATATATGCTGATAATCCTGTTCAGCAGCTTTGAATTTTACAAGGAAGCCGTTTTCTATAATAAATTTCGCAGTTTCTGAATTTGTTTCAATATCTGCCGGTTCGTAGCTTATCTCTGTACAGTATTCTGAGATTTTCTGAATAAGCAGCAAAGCTCTGAGATTTTCCATTTCGCAGTTATCTTCAAAGAAAACTCTTATTTTTACGAAATCTTCGGAATTGTCTGATGTACTTTCATTATCCGCTTTTTCCTCTGGAACGGAAACTGCAGTTTCATCTGAAACGGATTCTGTTTTTTCAGGTGTTTCTGATTCTTTTTTCTGCATACCCTCCGGCATAACACCTGTTTTAAGATAGGTGACAAATTCCTCGATTTTATTTATCTGTGCGGTAAAATCAGTAGGTACTGACTCATCATCCTGAATAAGTTCTATCTCTGCCTTGAGCAAGTCTGATGCTGAAAATATAAGCTCGTAAAGCACCTCAGGACAATCAATTACAGGCTTTTCCTCTCGTATAATATAGAACATATCCTCTATACTGTGTGCAAGTACGGACATATTTTCGAGTCCCATCATAGCGGAACTGCCCTTTATTGTATGCATTATACGGAATATTTCGTTTATATCCTCGTCATCGAATTTATTGTTGCTCTCTGTTTTCATCATAATCTGGTCAAGCTGTTCAAGCAGTGATGTGGATTCATATATATACATATCCACCATACTTTCCATGCCTGCTTCAAATCTGCTCATAATATTACACCTGCCTGTTCTGAAAAAATTTCAAATTTTAATATAAAAAACAATTTATGGAATGATTTCATCCATACCGCCCTTGGAAATAACAATGTCGCCTGTTTCCTCAAGTCGTCTTATAGTAGCAATGATAGACCTCTGAGCTTCTTCGACATCACGCATACGGACATTATGCAGATATTGCATATCTGTTTTGATAGTTTCCTGCTGACGCTGTGACATATTGCTGAGAATAACTCGTACAACTTCCGGATTTGAACCCTTGAGAGCGATTGTAAGTTCCTTGGAATCACATTCTCTGATAAATGTCTGTATTTCAAGATTATCGAGGTAAACAATATCATCAAATACGAACATACGCTTCTGAATTTCCTCAACGAGTTCAGGACTTGTCTGAGTGAGGTCTTCCATAATTAATTTTTCAGTTCGTGTATCAAGATTGTTCATAACCTCTGCAAGATAGTTCATACCTCCGAAATCAACCGCAGTATCAACCGATGTTACAGAGCTTAGCTTTTCCTCCATCATTGCCTCCACACTGTGAAGAACTTCCGGTGAAGTTCTGTCAAGGTCGGCGATTCTCTGGAATATCTCAACCTGAGTTTCATGCGGAAGTTCAGCGATAATCTGTGCAGCCTTCTTTGAATTTATATGAGAGAGAACGAGTGCAATGGTCTGAGGAAGCTCGTTCTGCAGCAGCATGAGAATGCTTTTGTAATCCACTTTTTTTAGAAAAGCAAAGGCACGGGTTTTTCCTGAAGCATCCACTCTCTTGATAAGACTTTTCGCTTTTTCCTCACCAAAAGCTTTTATAAGAACATTATAAGCATAATCCTTTCCGCCTTCCGCAATAATTTTCTGAGCAACACAAAGGTCATAGAACTCGTCCATTATTGCCTGAAGCTGTTCCGGATTAAGCTTGTCAATGTTGGCAATTTCAAGTGAAAGTTTTTCGACTTCATCTTCTCTCAGATATTTATACACCTCAGCTGCATTTTCCTGTCCGAGAGCAATCATAAAGGCAGCGACTTTGCTTGCTGAGCTTAATTGCTGTTCCTCCGATGATTTTTTTTTCATTTCATTTCCTCCTTGAGAAACATGAGATAACAATAAATTGTATAATATAATAAAATTATAACATATTTTTTTTATTTTGACAATAGCAAAATTTATTAAACTGATAATTTATACTATAAAAACTGTTGTATTTTATTCAATGTGCTGTAATGCAAACAGAATTGCTGATAAACAGAAAACAATGGAACATCAGCTGATTCCATTAATAATCCTGCATATTCTGTTTCATTTTATCAAAATAAAAAATATCCGTATTAATAATGCCGGCAACCGAAATATCATCACCGCTGCCGTTTTCGCTGAGTACCGGAAGATATTCGGCGAGTTCGCATACAGCATTTTCAAACGGCATTATCTTAAAAGACTCCGATATAAGACTGTAGAAATTATAGAGTGCATTTTCATCAGCAAAACTGTTGTCAACTCCATCACAGGCTATAAAAACAGCATCCGGCAGATTTCTGCTGAAATAATATCTGAAACCGTTTAATGCATCAATGTCGCAAAGTGACGTAGTTGTATTGAGAAAACAGCGTTCATCCCATGGGACAGGCTGTGAAAATCCTTTTTTCTCCTCAAGGATTATGCATTTTCCATCACCTATATGAACACAGAACCAGTATTGCTCGGTAACAAGTACAGCGATAAGGGTAGTACCGTAAGCCATTTCCACATAATTGCCCTGCCTGTACAGTTCAGCCATATCATCGCTTACATTTTCAAGTTCATCATCGGTAAAAGGATTCTTTGAAAAATGCTCAGAAATCAGGTCGTTCCATTCAGAAATTATACTTTTTTCAAGCTGAAATATTATTCTGTTTTCTTCCTTTTCATTTGTCACACTTTTTAAACGTTCAATCAGTTCACTGTTGGTAATGCATTTGGCAGCCGCTTCCTTAGCCATATATGCACCTATATGGCTGCGGCAGTAATCGCTTCCGCCATGGCCGTCACATACTATTGTAACGGTATAAGTGCTCTTGTTCAGGCTATAAGATGAATCCTGACACAGAATTCCGTTCCTGTAGTGATTTGCTCCCCTTACAGTGAGATTGAACGATTTATAATTTTTCACAGTAAATCTATATCCCCTTAAATTTTATCGGATTACCATTCAAGCTCATCATCATCAACATCTTCAAGTTCAAATGCTGACAAAGCCTTATTGAAATTTTCCTGCTTGCTTGCAACGGTATCCTGTTTATTCTTTACAGCATCGGCTGAAACATTTGAACTCTGACTGCCAATCTGTGAAGCAGTGACGCTTACAAATCTTATCATTTTCTTCATGCTTTCTGAATTGTGGGCAGTAAGAACACTTTCTCTTGAGCCTGTGAATTCCTGTAAAATCTCATGGTTTGCATCATTGCCGATGGCAACCGCAGCCTTTATAGCTTTCTTGAACCAGTTATTTTCACGAAGACTTGCAAGAGCATTTTCAAATTCATCTGTAGGTTCACCGTCTGAAAGAAGGAATATTACCGGTGCGAATGAACCCATTGAATCATTCATGAATTCGTTTCTTGAAAGCTTGCTGTTAAGCTCACTGCACATTCTGCCGAATGCCGTAAGTCCTGAGGCTTCAAGATAGTTCCATTCAAAGTCTTCAGCATCAACGGGATTTGGTGTAATCCATACCGCATCATTTGAAAATCTGATGACGGCAATCTTAATCTGAGCATCTGCATTTTCCTCTGAAATTTTCTTTATTTCCGGAATAACATCTTCAATTGCTGCATTAAGAGCACCAATTTTATCGCCTTCCATACTTCCAGATGTATCCACAGCAAAGAAAAGAGTCATAGTTCTTCTTGAAACAGCTGTTATTTCATCATAGATACTTCCCATTTTAAAACACTCCTTTTAAATTTATAATAAGATTATCTCTGCAATGAGATTTTCAAATTTTACTTTTCTGTATTTCATTATAACAAAAACATCATTCGGCTTTACTGCTTTTGTATTTTCGCTGTAATCGGTCACATACCATGTATTTCCGCTTAGGTTTCTAAGTCCCCATATAGCATTGTTTTTCTGGCTGCGGACAACTTCACCGACTACTGTTCTGAAATCATTGCTTGACTCGTCCGTATGGCATCTGTAAAGCTTGTTTCCGGGGAAAAGTGCCAGTGAATATGATGATGATTTCAGTACAGGCGGACATGGAATTTCCTTTTCACAGTTAAGACATACAGATGACTGGCTGTCAAGGTCAAGAAATGTTTCATTTCCGCATGAGCATACTGCAAGGCAGTTTCTCAGCTTCATGAAAAGCCTGTACCATTCATTATCGGTAATTCTCGGAGATTTTCCTGACATGACCGGTTTTGAAAATGCTCTTGAAAACATATCACGGACAAACTGCGGATATACTCCCCAGAAACGCAGTACATTTGAATGTACTCCCCTTACAGGACGGTTTGAATCATCATCTGCATCATAAATAAATATCGGTTCAGTTCCGTAAAATTTAAGTTCAAGCTGTTCCGTCATGCATGGACACATTGTACGCTTGCCCTCAAGAGGGTGGTCAAGGAAAAGAAGTCTGAAAAGAATTACAGCAAGTGAAAAGCGGTCTGTATGTATATCAGGAAGCTTCATATTCCTTACAATCTCAGGAGCCATATATCTGCATTTTCCTGCGATTCCTAAATTTTCACCGTATGGTGCAACATTGTCATTGTCGCATATAAGAACATCGCCTGTCTTGTTGTTTATAAAGAAATTTCCGTCATTCAAATCCTGATATGAAAAGCCTGATTTATGAAGTCTGCTGAATGCATCTGTTATATTCAGTGCCGCATTTATAAGAGCATTTATACTTGTGAAACGCACCTTTGCAAGCAGAAATGATGAGAATTCACAGTAATTTTCAGGTATCAAATCCATAAGATAGCCAAACCCGTCATTTGTTTTCACTGTTAAGAATTTCGGCCAGAGGAATGAATCAGACGGTGTTTTTTTTCGGATATTATTTTCAAGATTTTTATAGAATTTATCGGAATTACGCATATCATTGCCGTACCATTTAAGAGCATATACTTTTTTGAAATATGATACTCTGTAAACGCTGCCCTGACCGCCCTGTCCGATTTTATCAATAATCTCAGCTTCACCGCCTATGCTTATCGGTACACACTGACCTTTTGAAAAATGTATCACAGATACATCACACTCCTATCGGTTATTAAAGTTCAAGCAAGGCACGTTTATTTCCCATATCAGCAGATTGTCTGTAATATTTTCTTGCTCTTTCAATATTCTGCTGAACACCTACTCCGCTTGCATAACAGTCGCCAAGACTGCACATGGCATTTGAATCTCCATTGTCGGCGGCTCGTTTATACCATTCAGCCGCCTTGAATTCATCGACACCGACACCATGTCCCCAGTAAAAACAGTCACCAAGCAGATTCTGTGCAGCAGCATTTTCATAGTTTGCTGAAAGCTTTGCAAATTTCACAGCAGTTTTATAGTCACCGTTTCTGTAAGCCTCATAAGCTTTATCTGCCCACATTTCAGGTTTTGATTTAAGAGCTACTTTCCATTTGAGTGCGTCTGTAAAATATGATACTGTAGCCCTGGCAGCTGTTTCGCTGACATCTGCTTCATTCATAAGGCATGAAACAGCCTGCATTATGCATAATTTTCTTTCTTCATCACTTGTATCAGCTGCATTCTTTAAAATTTCAACCGCACCTATGGAAAATGCAAGTTTTATCCTCCTCCTTTCCTTTACGAGTGAAGGAGCAATATCCGAAAGATAAGCATTCAGTTTCTTATTATCCCATACCAGATTTTTTCCGTATTCATATGCTATATATGCAATAGCCTCGGATATATCGGTATTAATATTATTGAAAACAGGTTTTTGTTCTGCCTTTTCTTCATAAAGCGGTGAATGGCAGAATGGACATTCAGTAAGATTCTTTGCAATCTCCCATGATGTGAACCATGAACTTTTACACTCTGTACAGGTCAATTATAATGCCCTCCTTTCAGCTTAAACAGTTTCTTAATAATAATTATACAAATTACTTCATATTAAGTCAAGTAAATTTCATCAGATACACAGAAAAATATACATAAAATTTACCGGAAGCAATATTTTGTATAAAAATAAACTATATGATAAAATTG
>JBJEQS010000403.1:0-5040 GCA_051881875.1 Oscillospiraceae bacterium | reverse complement strand
AGTCAATGCCGCAAACTCACAAATGCTCGGCTGTTTTCAGCCCTGTCATTCCTGCATTGACAATGCAATTCACACCTTTTCGGGAGTACAGCTTCGTCTTGAATGTGCCGAAATTATGGAAAATCAGGGGCATAACGAGCCAACGGGACAGGCAAAGATAACCTCGGCATATAATCTTCCCGGTGATAAAATAATACATACTGTTGGACCTATTGTAGACGGAGAATTGACGGAAAAGCATTGCAATCAGCTTGAAAGCTGCTATATATCCTGTCTTAAAGCTGCCGCCGAAAACAACATCGACAGCATAGCTTTTTGTTGTATCTCAACGGGTGTATTCGGGTTTCCGCAAAGAGAAGCGGCTGAAATTGCTGTGGATACTGTTCGTAAATATTCGGGAAAAATCAAGGTGATATTCAATGTATTCAAACAAAGCGACTACGACATTTACAGAGAGCTGTTCACGACTTAAATCCGAAATTGAAACTGCCGACTGCATTATTATCGGTGCAGGAGCAGGGCTGTCAACGGCGGCAGGCTTTACCTATTCGAGCGAACGATTTGAAAAGTATTTCGGGGATTTTATAGAAAAATACGGCTTTAAGGATATGTATTCGGGGGGCTTTTATCCCTTTGATACATTGGAGGAGCATTGGGCTTATTGGTCGAGATACATTTACATCAATCGTTATTCCGATAGTGAAAACGGCGTATATAAACGGCTTTTTGAAATTGTTTCCGGCAAGGACTATTTTGTGCTGACCACCAATGTTGACCATCAGTTTCAGAAATCGGGATTTGATAAAAACAGACTGTTTTATACTCAGGGCGATTACGGACTTTTCCAATGCCCAGAGCCTTGCTGCAATAAAACCTATGACAATGAAGAAATTATCCGCAGAATGTATGCGGAACAGAAGAATATGCGTATCCCCTCGGAGCTTATCCCTTACTGTCCCGAATGCGGCAGACCGATGACTATGAATTTGCGCTGTGATGACAGCTTTGTTCAGGACGAGGGATGGTATAATGCCGCCGAACGTTATGATGAGTTTATTCGCAGTCACAGAAATATGCACATTCTGTTTCTTGAGCTTGGAGTGGGTTTCAATACACCGGGAATTATAAAATATCCTTTTTGGAAAATGACCGTCGAGAATGGCAATGCCTTTTATGCCTGCGTTAATTACGGAGAAGCCTTTTGTCCCAGTGATATTTCCGAAAGGGCGGTTTGCATTGATGGGGATATTGCCAGTGTAATCGAAAATATATTACAACGATAATTCTCTATAAAAAAGCGTTACCTTTCCTAATCGAGAGGTAACGTTTTTTATATCGAAATATAGCTGCTTTGGATAGTGTGCCCATATGGGATATTTACAGTTGTCGCAATGTCGCTATGTCCTAACCACTCTTGAATCTCTTTCAGATTACAGCCTGACTTAATAAGGAAACTTGCTGCACTATGTCTCAGATCGTGAAAACGTATCACGGGTAAATCGCTTCTTTGTAATGCAGTTTTAAATTTGTGTGATATATAATCAGGTCTGAATAACCGTCCATCATCAAAATTACATATATATTCGTTATCGTTGTAACAATCACCGAATAATTCTCTCATTTCGTTTTGATGTTCTTTCAGCTTAATTAGATAGGTTTTTACGCTTTCTGTAAGCGGAAACGTCCTCATACTGGATAAAGTTTTGGTAGTATCATCATACAATGTACCACCAGTTTTTGACAATGCAGTATGACGCACCGAAATAGTGTCGTTATTAAAATCGACCGCGTCCCACTTTAAGCCCAGAACTTCACTCCTTCTAAATCCGTAATGAACAGTAAGAAAAACAGCACTTTCAATTTCATTTCCTTTGAACAGTTCCAATACCTTTTTAAGCTGTTCTTCATTGTAAAACCCACCAACATAACGTTTCTTTTTAGGAACTGTAACCCTGTCAGCAGGATTATACGGAATTATATTCATTTTCATAGCGTAGTCAAGAGCTTTGTGTATATTAGCATGATGTTTATGTATTGTTGTAGCGGACAGTCCTTCTTCAAGCATGGCATTATAGTATTCTTGAATATGTATAGGTGTAAGGTCATCAAGATTAACATTCAATTGATTGAAATACGGCTTGATATGCTTGTTAAAATTAATACAATAGCCGTCATATGTTGTAGATTTAATAGTATTCTTGATAGTTTTAAGCCATTCCTCCATAAAGGCTGTAAACTTCTGTTTATCGGAAATAATAATTTTTGTCTTTTCGTATTCCGCAATCAGCTTATTCAATGCCTGTTCTGCCTTGCGTTTATTATTCTTAACTTCCATATCAAGGGAAATCCACTTTTGCTTTCTCTTGCCCTCCTTGTCTTTGAAATTAAGTACGGCGTAATATTTGCCGTTTTTTATTTGCAAACTGCCTGTCATTTTTAAAACCTCCGTAAATAACAAACCGTCTGCCGTTTGACTATCTTATTATAGCACGACAGACGGTTAAAATATAGTGATTAATTTGAACTCATTAAAAACTCTATTACCCTGAATTTGGGAATAATATATTTTTTGCCTATTCTGATACTTTGAATAGTATTTGAATTTATAAGCTCATAAGCCTTGTTTTTACCTATGTGAAGCATCGCTGTCAGTTCATCAACGCTTACCACATCGGGATAATTACTGAACATTATGCTTTCAATTTGTTCCATATTCACCTCAAAATAAATCTCTTATTTTCTCTAATCTATCTATGACTTCATCAAGTCTGTATTTAGCTTCAATATGAATGTATTCGGGCGGTTTAAAGTCAATACAGTTGTTTTTTATAACGCCCATTTCAAAATTTTCTATATCATTCTGCGTAAGGTTAAGCTGCTTTATGTAATATCCGATTCCTTCATCTGCTCCAAGAGATTTTACGCAATCGGAATAATAGGGGATATCGAGATAGTGGGACATAATAAAAATAGCCTTGTTTTTATCATACTTCAAGGCTAACTCATTATATTTACGGTCAATACAATCCTTGCCCCGATTATGGAGTAACGGCTATAAAATTATAAATTCTGTAAATAATTATATACTTCTCTGCTCTTATTCAAACTAAGTTTATTTAAGCTGCGGTTTTTAATAAAGTCATTGAAATTACCTGCATTAATTTTCAATTCAGTATAGATACGATAGTTGCTGATATTCTTTTGGTCTTTGAGTTTAACTATTTTGTCAAGCATAAGCTCTTTAATATGATCGTCATTTTCTTTCATTCCTATTTTGCGATTATATGAATTTACAACCTTGAGATAATCAATAGGCAAGTTATGTGTGAGATTATTGTCTAACAAATTTATAATATGCTTGTATTCCGTTTTGTCGGATTCCGCAAGATACTTTGACAGCACTTCTGATTTATGATTATAATAGCAATACATAAATAACGGTTCTCTGAGTCTGTCATTACCGTTGTAAACTTCTTGAATAAGCTTGTGAATATTCAAAGAATTACACTCCGATAATGATTTGACATATCCAGAAAGAAAACCTAATAATGTAAGCCGTCTCATTTCAAAGCCTCCTCTTTATAATCTCTGTAGTTGTACATAAATACATTTCTGAGTCTGTCATTCAGAATATTATCATTAAAATCTTCGCTGTTAATTATTTCGTCCATCTTCTTCCAATCAAGTGCGTTAATTATTTCTGTATTCATAATATCATGTTTATCTTTTGGTCTATCTGAAAACAGTTTTGATATTACAATATCCTCTAATGAAGCTGTATAAAAATGTATTTTCTTTGTTGGTATATCAATCCTAATACGTCTGTCATAATAATCAGGTGCAAAATTCGTCATATATGCAAGAACGTGATTGTTAATATCATATTTTTCAAGGAACGGACATAGCTCTTTTGGGTACATTATAGCATCTATATCTTGCGTTGCACGAGATAGTTTATCAATCAGAACCAACGCTCCACAACCGACAATTACCATTTCATAATAAGTTTCAGTATCATCTAATGCCAATGATACTTCTTCATCAAGCTTTAAAAGGCGTTCTGTTATTTCTTGTTTTATTTTATCATCCTTAGATTTATTCATAAAATCACCTTTCATTAATACTATTAATCAATTTATATTTTTATTATATAGTATTCGTGAGTTTTTGTCAAGCTTTTTCGATTCGATGTTCAAAAATCCGCTTGTGAATAGAGTGGAACTACTATACCTATATACACCAAAACAGTAGGCTTTAATGATGTAAAGTACCCCCCCTAATACACCCATCCCCCCTATTATATACCGTTTCAACTGCTCCCGATACAGCAAGCACAACGCCATTTCTAAGCCGTTCAGAACGTCATACAACGGCTTTATATCACTTGCAAGAGCAAACTAACCACAAGCAATTACAAAGCCATACAGAGCATTTACAGCAGTATTACAGCTATATATAAACCCACTCAAAAAATAAGGGTATAACCATTTTAACGGCTATACCCTTTTAATTATGGTGTGGGTGTTGCCCACACCTTTTATTTTATGCTGTTACAAGTCTGGGAGCAGATACGCCCTTGAACGTTTCGCAACCGTATTTTTCTTTGATTTCATCAAGGCTCATATTTTTTCGACTTCTGCAAGCGTCTTCATCTTTATGCCAATACCAGCACTTTTTCTTGCTTGCAAATCTGAATCCAATACCTTTTAAAATGTCCTTGTGTGGGAAAGTGTTTCCCGATAACCATATCCAGCGACCTATCAATTCGACGTTCACGCCTTCCAAAACTACTAACTTATTTATTATAACCATAAACTCCGCTGCTGTTTCGCTTGTTTCCTTGCTTGCTGTGTAGGTCTTTGTGTTGTCGTCTGCGCTTTCGTGAATGTTCTTGAAGCGGTTAAAGGCTGTTTCATATTCTGCGTTGATCTGCTTCATTATTTCGGTTGTATCGGTTCACATTTACAAGAGATACGCCACCTATTAAATGCCGTTACAGAAATGATGACGGAAAAATCATATCGGAAAATTTTGAACTTG
>JBJEQS010000402.1:0-5081 GCA_051881875.1 Oscillospiraceae bacterium | reverse complement strand
TCTGCCTTTGGAAACCGCAAGCTTTTGAAAAAGCTTGACCAAAACTTTTTCTTTTAGCTGTCGAACTCACGTTATTATTTATTCATAATTTGTTTACTCATTCAAAAACCGTAGAATCCGTTTATCATAACTTGACCATAATATCTTTTTTGTATATAATTATACATATACCATAAATAAATCAGCAGAATGAATTATATATAAAAGGAGTAAATATTATGGAAATAATTGAAATAACTGACCTTGATATACCGCCTCTTAAACCATACATATCATCATCAGAGGTTCAGCTTTTAAGATATTACGAACCTGATTACGGACTTTTTATCGCTGAAAGTCCCAAGGTGATAAGACGTGCATTAGCCGCAGGATATAAGCCGGAATCACTGCTGGCAGAGCGTAAATATATTGAAGGGCAGGCAGCGGATATAATAGAACAATGCAGAGATATACCGGTTTATACAGCCGATTCCGATGTACTTACAAAGCTTACAGGCTTCAGACTTACTCAAGGGATATTATGTGCCATGAAACGCCGGGCAATGCCTTCATATCGGGAAATATGCCGCAATGCAAAGCGTATAGCTGTGCTTGAGGATATAATGAATCAGACAAACACAGGAGCGATATTCCGTTCTGCTGCGGCACTTGGATTTGATGCGGTACTTCTCACACCATCATGCAGTGACCCTTTATACCGCCGTTCAATCCGTGTGAGTATGGGAACAGTGTTTCAGATTCCATGGGCATATCTTGAAAGTTCGGGGGCGGATATGGTGCAGGCATTAAAGGATACAGGATTTTCAACAGCCGCCATGGCACTAAGAAATAATACGATAAACATAGACAATCCCGAATTGCTTGCAAAGGATAAGCTTGCAGTGATACTCGGAACAGAGGGCGATGGCTTGCGTGATGATACAATTGCTTCATGCGATTACACAATAAAGATACCTATGATGCATGGAGTTGACTCGCTGAATGTAGCTGCTGCGGCGGCAGTCACATTCTGGGAATTAAGAAAAAGATAATATGTTATAATGAAATTTGCACTATTTTCAACAAAAATATAATTGAAATGTTGAAAATAGTGTCAAAATATTAAAATATAAAAAAATATGTTGACAAATGGTACTTTATCTGATATAATTAATAACTGTGATAAGGACACAGATAAACTTCCTTGAAATAAATTTAATATATATGCGGGTGTGCTGGAATTGGCAGACAGGCACGTTTGAGGGGCGTGTGTTGCATGACGTACGGGTTCAAGTCCCGTCACCCGCATCATTAAAAACCTTGTATTTCGATGCAGGGTTTTTTGTTTTTTATAAATCTGAATTATCTTAATGTCAGTTCAGCGGCTGAAACAAAATGAAGTATTTCAAATTTGTCAGAAGCATATTCCATAAGCATTTTCTCATGCTCGGTATTCCATCTGATAAGGTTTTCCTCATTCATAGATGCACCTACTCCACGGCAGGCTCTCATTCTGCCATGCCAGCTTTCACGGGTAAACGGAACATTTACATCAAATTCAATACGCTTGGTAACGTGAGTTCGATAACCAAAACTTTTGCTTTCGTTTTAAGCTTAATAATAACATTCTGTAACTACCCGACCGATTGGATAAAACAAAATACTTAAAACCGGAGGCGGCGACTCGCCGCAAAAAGCTTGACCAAAACTTTTTATTTTGGCTGTTGAACTCACGTTATATTAAAGGCACTTTCAGATTAACTCATGAAAGTGCCTTTTTTATATGGATTTAACTGTAGGAAATTATAATGTATCCTTGAGAATAGCACCGTTTGAACCGCTTGTAACTATTGAAGCATAGCGTTTCAGATAGCCTGAAAGTTCCTTTGTCTTAGGAACGAATTCAGCCATTCTCTTATCAAATTCCTCCTGCGGAATTTTGAGTTCAATCTTATTTGCAGGAATATCAATGCTGATAATATCGCCGTCCTTTACAATGCCGATAGGACCGCCTGCGGCTGCTTCGGGAGATACATGACCGATAGCCGCACCTCTTGTAGCACCGCTGAATCTTCCGTCTGTAATGAGTGCAACAGAACTTCCGAGTCCCATGCCGACAATGGCAGATGTCGGATTGAGCATTTCTCTCATACCCGGACCGCCCTTAGGGCCTTCGTATCTGATTACAACAACATCGCCTGCAACGATTTTACCGCCGTTAATAGCTGCCTGAGCATCTTCTTCACATTCAAATACCTTTGCCGGACCGGAATGTACAAGCATTTCAGGAGCAACTGCCGAACGCTTTACAACGCATCTGTCCGGAGCAAGATTGCCTTTAAGTACAGCAATGCCGCCTGTCTGGCTGTATGGATTTTCGACAGGTCTGATTACATCAGGATTTGTATTTATGCAGCCTTTGATATTTTCGGCAACAGTTTTTCCTGTGGCTGTAATAATATCTGTATAGAGCAGATTTTTCTTATCAAGTTCATTCATTACAGCGTATACACCGCCGGCTTCATTGAGTTCTTCAATGTATGTGCGTCCTGCCGGAGCAAGATGACAGAGATTAGGAGTTTTTTTGCTGATTTCATTTGCAATATCAAGATTTATGTTAATACCACATTCATGGGCAATTGCAGGAAGATGAAGCATACTGTTTGTTGAACAGCCGAGAGCCATATCAACTGTAAGAGCGTTCATAAATGCATTTTCAGTCATTATGTCACGAGGGCGGATATTCTTTTCAAGAAGCTCCATAATTTTCATTCCGGCGTGTTTTGCAAGTTCAATTCTTTCCGAATAAACAGCAGGAATTGTGCCGTTGCCTTTAAGAGCCATACCGAGAACCTCTGTAAGACAGTTCATTGAATTTGCGGTATACATACCTGAGCATGAGCCGCAGGTAGGACAGGTCTTGTGTTCATATTCCTCAAGCTTTTCGGCAGTAATTTTTCCGGCATTGAATTCGCCGACAGCTTCGGATATACTTGAAAAGCTTGTCTTTTTGCCGTCAATATGACCGGCAAGCATAGGACCTCCGCTTACAAATATACATGGTATATTAAGTCTTGCAGCAGCCATGAGAAGTCCCGGAACATTCTTGTCGCAGTTAGGAACCATAACAAGAGCGTCAAAGCCGTGAGCGAGAGTCATGGCTTCAGTTGAATCTGCGATAAGGTCACGGGTAACAAGGGAGTATTTCATACCCTTGTGACCCATAGCAATACCGTCACATACAGCGATTGCAGGGAATACAACAGGAGTACCGCCTGCCATTGCAACACCGAGTTTTACAGCGTCAACAATTTTGTCGATGTTCATATGTCCCGGAACGATTTCGTTATATGAGCTTACAATTCCTATAAGCGGTCTTGCAATTTCCTCATTTGTAAGACCGAGTGCATGATACAATGCACGATGAGGAGCATTTGCAGTACCGTTTTTCAGTTTATCACTGTTCATTTTAAAAAATACCTCTTTTATAAAATTATCCTATTTTGCTTTTAAGCATCTGAATGTCAACAGAATTTATACCAACAATCTGTTTTAATACATTCACTTCATTTTTTAAATTTTCTGTATCCTTGCCAAGCACTTCTGTAACATGGACAATATTCTCTCTGATTTCAGCCTGACCTTTTTCAAGTCTTGTTACACGTTCATCAAGATTATCAATCTTTTGCTCAATGACATCAAATCTTTTTTCAAAATTATCAAATCTTTTTTCAAGATTATCAACCCTTTTTTCAAGATTATCAAATCTTTTTTCCAAATTATTGACAGATGATTTTACCTCTTTGATTTCGCCTAAGAGTACATTGAACATTTCCTGAATTTCCATAACATTTCCTCCTTATGGAAGGTTATAAAACGGATTATGGATTACTTAGCCTGACCCAAGAAAGCAGCTCCTATAATACCTGCGTCATTGCCGAGCTTTGCAATAACGATTTCTGTATTTTTCGGGGAATTTCTTGTATATACTTCTTTCTTAACAATTTCTTTTACAGGGAGAAGGAGAGCATTTCCCTCATTGCAAACGCCGCCGCCTATGCAGAGGATATCAGGCTGGAAAATGTTAATAGTATTTGTGATGCCTGCTGCGAGATACTTGATATACTTGTCAACAACTTCTGTTGCAGATTTATCGCCCTCTCTCATGCAGTCAAATGCAGTTCTTGCTGAAACCTTGCCGTTTCTTTCCTCTGTCATTTTCCACATTGAGCTTTCCTTATCGTTGTACATAGCCTCCTTGGTCATTCTGATAAGACCGGTAGCTGATGCATATGCTTCAAAGCAGCCTTTTCTTCCGCATGAACACTCTGCACCATCAACTTCAATTACAGTATGACCGATTTCTGCACCGGCAAAGTTTGAACCGTCATAGATTTTGCCGTCAATTATTATGCCGCCGCCGACACCTGTGCCGAGAGTGATACATACAGCAGTATTTGCACCCTTTGCAGCACCTGCAACGAATTCACCGTATGCAGCAGCATTTGCATCATTTTCGATAAATACAGGTCTGTCGATATATTCCCTGATGTAGTCAACCATAGGAGTATTTTCAAAACCGAGGTTGCATGAATATTCAATGATACCTGTCTGACTGTTTGCAATACCCGGAGTACCTATTCCAATCCATTCAACGTCTTCAGGAGCAAGACAGGCTTTCTGCATAGCTTCAAGAGCTACTTTAGCCATATCAGCAGCGATTTCCTTTTCAGGACGAGGGCAGTTTGTCTTTGTTGTAGCCTTTGTTATAATTCTGTAATTTTCATCAACAACACCGGCAACGATATTAGTACCACCAAGGTCAATTCCGATATAATGTTTCATAATTATTACCTGCACTTTCTTTTTTAATATTAAAATAAAACTGACTTTTTGTATGTCAGAATAATTTCATAATTCTGATATATAGTAGTATACCATAAATAAATAAGCATATCCTATAAGAATAATTTTATCATAATGGGATATGATTGTCAATGAAAAAATAGACATATAACACGGAAATAAATTTTTGCAAAGCTGAACCTTGTTTAACGTGAGTTCGATAACCAAAAATAAAAGTTTTGGTCAAGCTTTTTCAA
>JBJEQS010000401.1:0-21964 GCA_051881875.1 Oscillospiraceae bacterium | reverse complement strand
TTCAGCCGCCCAACCTTTTTTTATAAAAAGGTTGCCAAAAAACTTTTTTGAACGAATTAAAAGGCGGGGACTCCGTCCCCACACCCCTGTTTCGCTCATTCGAGCGACCAAAGGCTCTGCCTTTGGAAACCGCCAGCTTTTTGAAAAAAGCTGGGCAAAAACTTGCGGCGAGCCGCCGCTGGCATTTTCGTTATTTTATTTACTTGTAACTTTTTTCTTATGGCTCGACCATTTTGTTTTACCAGTAAACAATGCGGAATTTAACAGTGCGGTCGAGCCGGTAAACAAAGTGATACACGAAACTAAGCCGCTGTAAGCGGCTTGATACGAACCGGAGGCGGCACCTTGCCGCAAAAAACCGGAAAGATATTATCTTTCCAGCTTTTTATATTTATGAAAGGGAGTGTGGAATAAGCTTAATTTGCATCTGCTTTCTTTTCCTGCAAAACAACATTTATATCAATATTCTGATTGTTTCTTGAAACAGTGACCTTTACAGTATCGCCTGCCTTGTATTCAGCCTTGATTTTATTCAGCTCATCGGTTGTTGTGACAGGTTCGTCCTGAAGTGCAACGATTATATCGCCAATCTGAATTCCAGCCTTTGCGGCAGCACCCTCCGGGTCCATAAATCTTACATATACGCCGACAGGTACCTGATAGTAATTAGCCATGCTTTCGGTTATATTTTCGCCTGTTATGCCGAACTGAGGTCTGCCTGTGACATATCCGTAATTGATGAGGTCATCAATAATAGTCTTTGCGTCTGTTATCGGGATAGCAAAGCCAAGACCTTCAACAGATGCTGAACCATAGCTTGATGACATTTTAGCGGAATTAATGCCGATTACCTGACCATAACTGTTTACAAGAGGACCGCCGGAATTTCCTGCATTGATAGCGGCATCAGTCTGAATGAGAGTCATATTCTTTTCATTTATGGAAATATCTCTGTTAAGGGCGGATACAATACCGCTGGTTACAGAGCCGAAAAGCTCAAAGCCGAGAGGATTTCCGATAGCTATAACGAGTTCACCGACAACAAGGTCATCACTGTTGCCGAATTCACAGGCGGTAAGATTATCAGCCTGAATTTTGAGAACGGCAATATCGGATTCTGTATCATATCCAACAAGAGTAGCTTCATATTCAGTTTCATCAACAAGCATTACAGAAACTGCACTTGCAAGACCGTACTGCTCATCATATATTACATGAGCATTTGTAATTATATATCCGTCCTCAGACATTATAATTCCTGTGCCTGTTCCTGTACCTGTCTGAGTCTGTGACTGACCGAATCCGAACTGATACTGATACTGGAATGTTGATGATATTCCGACAACTGACGGCATAACCTTATTTACAATATCAGGAACGGAGAGAGCATTTTCTCTTGAAGCAAGCTCTATAAGACTTTTCTGAGAAGCATTATTTTCTGGTTCAGAATCTGTATTCTGAAGAACGGTATCATTATTTTCACTTGCGTTTGAGGAGGCAATTTCCGAAGCTATTGATGCCTGTTCTTCATCAGCGGAGTTTGCATTTTTATCTTCAAAATATCTGTATCCTGTAATAGAACCAACTGAAATGGCAACGGCACACAGTAAAAGACCAATTGTTTTAGCAGTTTTCTTTTCTCTGTTATGCTTCTTATTATCGTTGTTCTGATTTGGGTTTAATTCAGGATAAACGCTGTACTCATTCATATCATACGGGTTATTCGAATTGTTGTTATTGTTTTCATAATTGTCAAACATATAAATCGTCCTTTCAGTTATTTATAATTTTTTCTTTATCAGTCATTCCCTTAATGACTATAATTTTATTATAATCATTAATGTGATAATTATATGATAAAGCATAGAAAAGAATGTTAAATAACGTGAATTTGATGAATTAATTTATGTTATGTAGGGGCGACCAATGGTCACCCATCTTAGTTTACTGGAAATTTCATCAGGCGGCTGAAAGCCGCCCAACCTTTTTTTATAAAAAGGTTGCCAAAAAACTTTTTTGAACGCCTTTAAAGGCAGGGGCTGCCGCCCCCGCACCCCCGTTTCGCTCGTTCGAGCGACCAAAGGCTCTGCCTTTGGAAACCGCCAGCTTTTTTGAAAAAAAGCTGGGCAAAAAACTTTTAGTTTCGTTGCTTTATTTAATTATAACCTTTTATCTTATGGCTCGACCGCAAAATAAATATAATACTAAAAAGTGGAGGCGGCAACTTGCAGCAAAAAGTTTGTTCGAACGCAGTTCGCAGAACAGAAAAAATATAAATTTTCAAAAAGCACAACGGGCGACCATTGGTCGCTCCTGCAATAAACCTCTTGAACTCATGTTAATTATTAACAGCGTGTATGTATACGGTAAACAATATAGTTTCAAATATTATTCCCAAAATACTCATTATGACTGCCATCGCTGTATCGCTGAATACGATAATGATTGTATCGGGATTAATATTACTCACTTTTATTTTTATTTCATCTCCAATCTTCCATTTCTTAATACTGAATGATGCATGAATTTCTTTAATATGTGGATTATTATCAGCATCATTGTATTTTACAATGTAAAATTTATATTCCCCCCTGCGTATATCCTGAATAGTAAAAACTGTATCATAAAAATTATTCTTGTTTATCGCCACATCTATCAGTAGTTTGATTACTCGATTAAAACATAAGTAAGCAGCTGAAATCATAGCAATGATTAGTACAATTTCAAGAGGGATTATATCAATTTTATAATCTTCCGATATTCTATACATCAAAGCCGATATACAGGTAAAAAACATAATGATTCTTTCATATTTACTAAAATCTTTATACACAAAACCACTCCACTATAAATTCCGATTTGCACAAAACGGTCGAGTCGATAAGCAAACTGTTAATTATTAACTAAGCAGCGAAATTGCAAACGGCGGCTCGCCGTAAATTCCGATTTATCTTATAAAACATTATACATTAAAGCTGTCGGTCTGTCAATAAAATGTTAATGTTAAAAATTTTTTCCAAAGCTATTGATTTTATATTCCGTTTATGATATAATAATATATATGCCCCCATAGTTAAATGGATATAACAAATCCCTCCTAAGGATTAGTTATCGGTTCGATTCCGGTTGGGGGTGTATTCATTTTTTTACTCATGCCTTTGCCGTATGCATAAATATTATGCATACGGCTTTTTTACTTGCAATTAATTTTAATTTATACTTGCAATTTCTCTCTGCGGATAGTATAATTATATTTATATAATGTTTTTATACGGCATTATACATAAAGTATATCAAGATTGGAGTATTGCAGAATTATGAAAAATCAGCTTTGCATTGTACTCGATTTCGGCGGTCAGTACAATCAGTTAATTGCAAGACGAGTTCGTGAGTGCGGTGTATACTGTGAAGTAAAAAGCTATAAGACACCTGTCAGTGAACTCCTCGCCATGAATCCTGTTGCCATCATCTTCACAGGCGGGCCTAACAGCGTTTATGACGAAACATCTCCTCATATATCAAAGGAAATATTTGAGACAGGAATACCTATCCTCGGTATATGCTACGGCTGTCAGCTTATGGCTTACACTCTCGGAGGAAAGGTTTCTACCTGTATAACCTCTGAATACGGAAAAACTGAAATTTCTACTGTTGGAAATTCTGCTGTATTCAAGAATGTACCCGAAAAAAATGTAGTATGGATGAGCCATACAGACTATATCAGCGAAGTGCCTGAAGGCTTTGAAATTACAGCTTTCTCAAAGGATTGTCCATGTGCCGCTATGGCTGCACCGGATAAAAAACTCTATGCTGTACAGTTCCACCCTGAAGTTACTCACAGCGAATACGGAAAACAGATTTTAAGAAATTTCCTCTTTGAAGTATGCGGCTGTAAGGGCGACTGGGTTATGGACGATTTCATCGAAAATACAGTTCAGCAGCTTCGTGAAAAAATCGGCGATAAAAAAGTTGTTCTCGGACTTTCAGGCGGCGTTGATTCATCTGTTGCAGCCGGACTTTTAAGCCGTGCTGTCGGAAAACAGCTTACCTGCGTTTTCGTTGACCAGGGACTTATGCGTAAAGATGAAGGCGATTTCGTTGAACAGACATTTACAAAGCTTTTTGATATGAATTTCGTAAGAGTAAACTGTCAGAAGCAGTTTATCGAAAAATTAAAGGGCATTACTGACCCTGAGGAAAAAAGAAAAACTATCGGTACTGAATTCTATAAGGTTTTCTGGGATAAAATCCGTGAGGAAGCTGATGGCGGTTTCTTTGCACAGGGTACTATATATCCTGACCGTATCGAAAGCGGCAAGGGCAATGAAAGCGGTAAAGGCAGTACAGCTACTATAAAAACTCATCATAATATGGTTAAAATGCCTGATGATATTCAGTTTGACGGCATTATAGAGCCTCTCGGCGACCTTTTTAAAGATGAAGTAAGAAAAGTAGGCGAAAAACTCGGCATACCTCATGAGCTTGTATGGCGTCAGCCGTTCCCGGGCCCTGGACTTGGTGTTCGTATCATCGGCGAAATCACTGAGGAAAAAATTAAAATTCTTCAGGAAGCAGATGCCGTATTCAGAGATGAAATCAGAAAAAGCGGCATTGAAGACCAGCTTACTCAGTTCTTTGCTGTTCTCCCTGATGTTCAGACCGTAGGCGTTATGGGCGACCACAGAACTTATGACCATCTTATTGCCATAAGAGCTGTTACCACTGACGACTTCATGACTGCTGACTGGGCGAAAATCCCTTATGATATACTCGCTAAAATTTCCAGCCGCCTTACAAATGAAGTTGACCATGTAAACAGAGTTGTTTATGATATAACTTCCAAACCTCCGGGAACTGTTGAGTGGGAATAAAAAACGCACATTTTGAAACAGCGTAAATTCGTAATTTTTCACCTGTAAGCCACTTGATGATACTGTTTGTGATACTATTTGTTAGATGAATAAGTAATCAAGGGTTTGCAGGTAGTACAATATATTCAGATAAAACTAAAAATCGCCGCAGTACATTTTAGAAAAAGAGCCCTACTGATACCACGTTTCAAAAAAATAAAGGTGCTCTTCCAAGCAACCTTTTAGAAATGGCAAATGCCGATAATAAGAGTCAGTATTTACAGGCGTGTTGTAAATTAGGAATAAAATATCATCCTGCACGATTTCCTACAGCATTGCCTGAGTTTTTCGTAAAATTTCTGACAGATTAAAACGATTTTGTTGTTGATATTTTTGGCGGCAGCAACACAACAGGCTATGTCTGCGAAACCTTAGGGAGCAGGTGGAAGACCTTTGAAATGAGCCGGGAATATGTAGCTGCAAACGCATTTCGTTTTATCCGGGATATAAACAACGCTCAGTTATGCTATGATACAATTATGAAAAGCAATATCACTGTCGATATTACGCAGTTCTGAGCGTAAAAATTTCAGCCATAAAAGAAACAGTCATACCGTAAAAAATACAGTATGACTGTTGTTCTATTCCGATATAAAATTTTTGGAATGATTATGAGACCAAGTCATCAAATTTTATGAAATCTCCGGATTCATATTTCACATATACCTCAAAATCGTCAGTTTTTTCATCATATAGTAAAATATGTTTGTGTCCCGGGTCTTCCACTCGATTCCCATTCTTATCCCACCCTGTACAATATGGACACACTGTACTTCCGCTGCCGGGGTAATAAGTCAAGTCGCCTTCATCATCTAAATTCATATATCCTCCATCAATAGCGATATACGGCTTATCATTTTTTACACTGTACAAAACATTCCAGCCTTTGAAACCATTAAAGAATTTTGGGAGATAATAACCCTTTCCGGAATATTCTATGTAATTATCTATATATTCTGTTCCGTCAAAAAGAAGAAATTCCATGTCTTGATAACCATCTTCCATTACAGTTATTTCACCTGATGAAGAGATAAACAAAACTGCGTCTAATATATTGTAATCATTAGTATCTCCCACAGCACGACTTGTAATGGGTCCGCACATAACAAAAGCTTCATATGTACCGTTTTTGTCATAGTCATGGTATGCCATCTGCCAAAGAGTACATTGTTCATAATAATGCTCTCCGCACCATAGACTAGCGATTTTTTCCATTTCCTCCTCCGACAACTGAACAGTCGCATTATCATACAAATAAACAGAAACCGGAAGAATATCCTCTGTGATACAGAGAATCGTAATTTTTCCTGTGGTCAGATCAATAATCAGCTGATATTGTTTGCTGCCATCGCTTTCTGTCAGGAGAATAGTCCATATATTTCCTTTCTTTGTAATATTGCTTTCATCAAGGGTATAGCCTGTCCAGTTATTTTGTATATAAAGGCGTATTGGTTTCAGTATCTCTTCCTGTTCATAGGAAACGATATTCGTACCATAAGAAGTGTTTTCATCCTCCGAATTTTTGCTCAGAGGCAATATATGAAGTACCTCATCCCAATCGTAATAGTACAATTCATCTTCCATCAGCATCAGGAATTTTGCACCGGAAGCATATCTGCCTGTGATATTTCCACCCAAATCGCAGCTGTATATATTACGTCCGTTTTCTTCGCTGCCGTAATAGTACAACTGTCCATTCATGTAATTGATGCACCGGCTGTATGTGGAATTCAGCTGCTGTACATCCGAACCGTCCAGATTCATAGAATACAGATATCGTGTATCACGTTCCGCAAAGAAAATCTTATCTTCTGCTATACAAAGGTCTGAGGCATTGTATTTACGGATTATTCTGGATTCTGTGCCGTCCAGATTCATAGAAATAATCGCATACTGATCATTTTCATAATTGACATAGTAGACCACATCTTTGTAGATCGTCATGTACCACAAATCTTCACAGCTTGCAAGGGATTCCAGACAGCTTCCATCAGTATTCATCCGATAGATGGTTCTTTGTTTTCCGTCAGTACAGGTAAAATAAAGCTTTTCCTTGTATAACGTCAGCTCCTGTACGTGCATATTACAGATAACGCTTCTGTTCCCAGAGGTCAGGTCATATGCAGTGACGCAGTTATCTGCTGCGGCATCTGCATAATAGATGATATCCCCACACAGATTCAGATAATATCCATAAAACTGATCTGCAATCACATCGGCAGTACCGTTTTTTGTCTGGTATAGTTTTTGGGTATTTGTATCACTATAATAATAGCAATCTCCGTCTGTGCAGCAAATACCGGAATTGACCAGATTCGAGGCACCGCAGCTTTTGAACAGAGTTTCTTCTGCAGGTTCGGCGACGGCTTCTATTTTTGTTGAAGCCTCTGTTACGGTTGTTTCGGCTTCCGTTGTTTCCACAGCAGAAGCCTGTGCCGTGTCTGAAGCTTTCTCTGCCTTGGTTGACGGTTCTTCACGATTGTCGCATCCTGCCAGCACTGTAATCAGTGCCATAAGGATTGGCATTATTTTTACTTTTCTCATAATAATCACTCTTAATGTTTTCATTTGATTGTCATTACATCTTATGAACGCATTTCCCACAGAATTTCGCATCCGAAGATATTTCCGCTGCACACTGGGAACAGATTGTTCCGGTTGCTTTATCGTGTATAATTTCTGCTTTCAAAGACTCAAATTCTTCAGCACTGATATTTCCTTGTTCCAAAAGTACTGAAAGTTCTTTCAGCTGTTCCACTTTATTTCCGGTTGTGGCTATTGCTGCATTATGATAATTTGAGCTGACAGCCTCGACCTGAGGCTGGTTAGCTGAACATTTATTTTACGGTATACTACCCCCAAAGTAGATCTCTGTTTCATGGCAGCCGTCCTCTTTACACTCAGGTTCAAAGGAACAAGCGGCAAGTTGAAACGCCATGACTCAAAGCAAGATACAAGCAAAAATTTTTCTTTTCATGATAAAAACCTCCTGAATAATACATCAATCTACTTTTTTAGCTATTTACATAGTATCACAACTTTATGTTGTTGTCAATAACTAATATATAGAGTTTTATTTAACTCATTTCAGTTGTTATGATAGATGTAAGGCGGTGATGATATGGTCGAAAATCTGATATCAAGCTTGCCGATTACTTTGAAACCTCGGTTGATTACCTTATCGGACACACCGATATAGAACATGGCATGGAAACGGTATCTAGCTATGATCTGAACGAAGATGAGGCATCCCTAATAAATAACTACCGCAAGTTGTCAAAAAAGCAAAAGGAGAGTATCCGGCTTATCATGGAGAATTATACGGATGTGTAGTCTGTACCTTGCACATTGTTTTTAGCTGACAAAAATAAATACCAACAATGCCATTTGAAACAATATGCAGCAGCATCACAGTGATACTGTTTGTGATGCTGAATTTTCATCATAATCCTTGTACCATATGAATGGATGCGTATTATTTGTAATACCCGAAACACGCTGTCACCAGATGTATCAGGTATGCAAATTTCTATAGCGAGTGGGAATAATGTAATAAATTATATATAAAACCCTGACTGATTTTTATAAATCTGTCAGGGTTTTTGGTTTATAAATTATTTTATTAATTAACGTGAGTTCGACAGAAAAAGTTTTGGTTGTCAAACTCACATTAATTAAAAATTTAAGAAGATAATTTTTATGAAAAAATCTTTAATTCATGCAACCTTTTGATAATATGAAATGTATTATATATAGAAAGAGGACAACAAAACGATAAAATGATTTTATTAATTAAAATTTTAAGGAGGTAGTTATTATGAAAAAAATCAATGCAGTTTTAATGGCAGTATGCTGTACTATGAATATACTCGCAGCATTTCCTGCATATGCTCAGAATGATTTCAATGAAGAAAGCTTTTTTGTTGTTGCCGGAACTTATGGCAAAAATTCCGATATTTTGCTGGAATATTATTATCCTGCGAATATGGACGGCACAAATTATGCTCACAGAAAAACAATATTGCCAAAGGAGAAATTATCTGACGTTGAATATGGTGATATTCTCATTGCAGACGGTGGATTTGAAACAATTCTCTCCGAATCAGCAAGGCTTACTTATGAATTATCCCTTTACGACGACACTGATTTATTAAAAGCAGGAAACTGCTCCGATTTAATGGAACATAAAAGCCTTACTGTTAAATCTTCCACATATGATGGTTCTTCAATGGCTGGATTTTCATGTTTTACATATCATCTTGATGATGAAACAGGGGCAGATTATTATTATTCTGTAGATTATTATGCTTCCAAAACAGATGTCAATATATCTGATGCAGTCGCAGGAGATGTAATTGAATTTGCAATGTATAATAACAGTGCGATTATTCCATTAAAAAAGACAGACGATATAGCTGAATACATCGCAGGTGATTATAATGGTGACGGTGCTTTTAACATTATAGATGTTGTTATGGTAAAAAAATTATTGCTCGGCAAATCTATCAATACAGACGCTTTGCAATGGCAGACAGCAGATTTATCTCAGAACGGCATAATTGATGTATTTGACTTCTGTCTTATGAAAAAATTGTTATTATAATCTGAATTAAACAGATTTATTGTAATGAGCTATTAATTTAAATCCTCCATAAGTTCTGCAATAGAATCCAATGTTTCAGAAAGATTTTTACCATTTTCAATATCTTCAATTCTTTCAATAATTTCCTCTGTCATATAAAATCCCCATTATAAAAAACAGACTGTTGAATAAATCAATCAGTCTGTTCACAAAAAATTTACAAGACGGAAAGAGAGGGATTCGAACCCTCGAACGGGGTTAACCGTTACACGAGTTCCAGTTGTCAATTATTTTTCTTTTTAACTTTATATAATATCACAGGAGTGTTGAAAATGTCAAATTATTGTGTTGAAAAGTGTTTCCGATATCCTAATTGTTCAAAGTGTATTGAATATAGAAATCAGATTCAGAAGCTTCGTATTCGTCCTGTTCATAGCTGCCATTACTGTAATCGTAATAATTGTTCAAGATGTCGTTATAATCCTTGCTCTGAATTCAACAAGAATTATAAGAAAAAGTTTAAAGATTTGGAAGAATACTTGCTTTGGTATGAAATTTCTTTACATAAATACTGTTGAAAACTATTTTTTCACCTATAATATTTTAATTTTTTCACTTGTTCAACAATGTTTCAACAGTTGAAAACTTTTTTCATAGAAATTAAAATTCTGTTGAAAACTATGCCGAAAAAATTAAAATATTATAGGTTTCTCCTGTTTAAAACTAAATACTTTCCTTAAAGACTGCCTTTAGGTAGTCTTTTTTGCGTTTCTCTGCTATGCGTTCCCACAAGTCCAGGGACTACCTTATAGTAATACGGTAGTCCCATTTTCAGCCGTAAGGCTGAACGTTGGGACTTGCCTTTCTAAGAATCTTATCTTTATTTTACTTTTATTCTTTCTATGTGTTTTATTTTCTCATCTTCCGAAACATTTGAAAACTCATTCAGTTTGTTATATAACAATTCTATCTCATCAGATATTAAAACTTTATCTTTAATATTTTCTTTCAATGTGTTGAAAACATCTTCCGATTTTATGATTTTTATAAATTCGCTGTTATACGGAACTTTCTTTAATTCACATTCTCCGCTAAATACAATATATGAATAAATCATACCATGATATTTTTCATCTATGTACTTTTTCAGCGTTCTTATATGTGTGTAATTCTGCTTTAACGGATTATAGAACCTTACTTTTACTCCGTTCGGATAACTGTCTGTCCACTGCTCTTGCTTGAAGCTTCCGAATATCCAACCTCTGTAATGTTTGTTTTCTATAACATATATTCCATACTCTGAAATAATAATTATATCAATCTCTGTTGTATTTTCATTATCAAACTTAAGATATATATTTCTTAATACTTTGAAGTCTGCTGATATACTTTCAAAAAATTTATTGAATTCTCTTACTGTGTTTTCCTCGCCTATTTGCCCTTTAATCTGACTTTTTGTTATTTGCTCATTCGGTTTTACTTCTATAACTTTATTCTTGTTTTTTATTATTAATACCGCTGAAACAATTGTTAACGTTATCAATACCGCTATTCCTGAAATAATCCAGTATATCATTTTACTTCTCCTTTTCTGTTATTGTGCCTTTGGTAATGTAATATTTGATTTCTTGTCTTTTCTTCTGCACTGCTCTTCTATAAGCAAATCTATTGTTTTTAAAATATATTTCTTGTTTTCCTCGTTCAGTTCAAAATAATTGCTTAATTCTCCTGCTGTTCCATGAAGTCCGCCTTTATCATCTGTTAATCCTGCTATGTAATCAATGCTTACTCCATAATATTTAGCAAGTTCTATTATTCTGCTGAATGGTATTTCTCTTTGTCCGTTTTCATAACTTCCATAATAATTACCGCTTGTTCCTAATACCTCGGCTATTTGTGCTTGGCTCTTGTCGGCATCTTCTCTTAAATCTCTTATTCTTTGATATTTTTTCATAAAAATATACACTCCTTTTTGTTATTTGTTCCAATTGTATCATATATGATTGAAAAACTATTGACATTCACTTGTATTTAATATATAATATTCTTGTAATCAATCATATGTGATTGATTACATATAAAACATATTAATGCTGCGGTAACCTGGAGAAACCCTTATACCAGGAAAATTAATGATTTCATTGTTTGCGGTCACCTGGCGAAACCCTAAAACCAGGAAAGGAGAATTATTATGAATAAAATTATTGGTCTTGAAAGAAAATCAGGTAAATTCAATGATATTGAATATGATAATACCATTGTTTATTATGTTACCGATTGTAACCCCAATGTCAACGGCTTTAAAGGTGTTGAAGTAAAAATTAAAACTTCTAACCTTTGTAAATGGCTCGGACTTTCTCAGAATGATTTAGCAGTTCTCATAAACAGAAAAGTTGACTTTCATTATGACTTTTCTTGCTCACCTCCGCTTCTTTGCGGTGTAACCCTTTTAGATGATGATAAAAAGTAAAGGGGCATCAGACTTTGGAAACTGTTGAAACTTTTGAACCAATTGAATATGAAGGAATTGAAACAACTGTTGAAACAGTTTCTGAATTCTCTGAAACTCTTGAAACTTCTGTTGAAACAGATATTACAGATTCTGAACTTTTTCAGAACCTTGATAATATAGAGCAAGGTATACAATTGATTGCCGGCTTGCTCCTGTTCTTTTTTGTTTGGAGTATATTTAATTGGTTGTATAGCTTTTTTAAATCATTTTTTTAGAAAGGAGAATTTCATTATGATGTATGCAATGATGGCAGAGGGTGTAACAAGCTTTATTGATTCTGTAGACTTCAGCGGCATTACTGATATGGCTACTTCTGTAGCTGGTAAGGCTGTTCCTGTTATTGTTGGCGTTCTTGTTATTACAATAGGTGTTAAACTTGTTAAGAAGTTTGGCAATAAAATTGGTTAATTATCCAATCAGGTTGCTTCTGTGTGAAGCGTAAAATAATAATCGTCTGTAAATAAAATTGCTGTGGGCATGGATTCTATGAGGTTTCTATGCCCACATTTTATATATTAAGGAGTGTTGAAAATGAAATTGATTGATTTTTTAAGATTGTATGGTGAAAAAGAATTTCAGCTTCGTAATACTAAATATCTTTATGAGAAAAAAGAATACCTTGAAATTGATTTTGAAAATTCTGTAATCTTAGGTCGTGAATTTAATAACTACAGCAATGAAATAAGATATTCTTTTGATAGCTTTTCAGATTACTTTGTTGTTTCTTTTACTTATAATACTATTGCTGGTGTTCTTGACATAGTTGTTGAAAAGAGGAGTGTTTAAAAATGAAAAAGCTTATAACTAAATTCACAAGTATTCTTCTTGCTGTTATTATTTCCGTGTCTGTTCTTGCTGTTCCTCTTAGTGCTTCTGCTGATGGTTTTATAACTAATTATTATGGTGTTCCTATTGATATTATTTCTTCAATGAAAAATTCTGATGATAGTTGTTCTTTTAGTCAATATCTTGTAATTCGTTTTGAAACTGGCAACTATAGTGTTTATTTTTGGGATTTGCATAATTCTAGTTATGATAATAATATTGATTCTAATAAACTTGAATTATTTTTTAACTATTGTTCTTTTTCAGGTGGTCAAAATGATTTAGCTCATTGTTATAGACTTGGTTTTTATTCTGATGGTTCATATCGTAATGTTGATTATGCAATTTCTTTTGGAAATCGTCTTAGTTTAGGTACTACAGATTTTTCTTCTGTTTCTAACTTTGTTGATAATGTTATTTATTCTAGTTTACCAATTTATTACAATAACAGTTGTATTTATGATTGTTCAAAAAATCAATCATTTAGTATTGATGATTTAGTTTCTGTTATCTGTGGTTCTCCTAGTTCTGATTCAAATACTTTGTATGGTATGTATTTAGATAGGCATGAGGAAACATGGCAAGCTTTTATACAATGGTTAATTGATACAGGTTATTATACAGAGCTTGCACAATATGGGCTTAGAATTTCTATAAGTAATCTTTCTTCAATTGCTGATGTATGGTGGAATAATAAATTTTCTCCTGCTCTTGTTTGGGAACTACTTAAAAATAATGGTCTTAATTCTTTGGATATGGCTAGAGGTTTTATATCTTGGTTTAATCAGAAATGGCAGCTTTATATTTCTCATAATTCTGTTCAAACTATTTGGGATACTGAAAATAATAAAAATTATCATCATCGAGCTGAACTTATTGAAGATGTTACTGATGAAGATGGAAATATAACTGATAGTACCGACACATCTATATTGCGTGAAATTCTTCGACAGATTATTAATCTTCCATCAAATTTTTATAATTTGTTTGGTGGTACAATAAATAATATTGCAAATAATGTTTATGCTTTGTGTCAATATGCTTATGATATGCCTGACAATGTTTCAAACGCTATATACAACAACTTTGTTGACCCAATCAACGAAATTATTGAAAGTGTTAAAAATATCTCTATTAATGGCGGTGACAATGTCACCAATAACAATAATAATACCAACATCAACATTGATATTGATAACATTGATGAAACTGAAAACAATTTCAATATTGCTTTCGGTGATTTGCAGCTTACTCTTGAAAACAAATTCAGCTTTTACAAACAGCTTACACAGATAACCGATACAGTACAGAATTATAATTATAGTTCAGAAGCTCCCGAACTTGTCTTTAATGTCGGCTCTGAAATCGGATTGCCTGACTCTGATTATAAAATTGATTTTTCATTTTATGAACCTTATCGGGAAATGATACGAAAAATTATTATAGCGGTTGCTTATATATCTTTTGCAATCGGATTGTTAAATAAGCTTCCGAATATCATAGGAGGGATTTAAATGTTTAAAAAGTTTTTAGCTTTCATCATTACAGCTGTTATAAATTTCATAACAGGAGTTATTGACAATTTGCCTGATATTGAATTTAACATACCTGATAACGTTCTAAGCGGCTTCGGATATGTTGCACAGTACATAAATTACTTTGTTCCAGTAGCTGAATTAATGCCCATTCTCGCTATATCTTTAAGTCTTTCAGTATTCCATATTGTATGGGCAATAATACTCCGTATCAAGTCATTTATTCCGACTATGGGGGCATAACATGGATAAATTACGTTATTTCGCTATTATTTTTCTTTTGTTTCTCTTCGCTTTTATTGTTTTCTTCCTCTTTATTCTTTTTTTTAATTACATATATTTCAGAGTGTTCAAACGCATGAAGCCGCCCAAGAAGATAATTAATGAACAGCTTAAAGAACCGAATTTATTCAAAAAAATATTTATTCTTTTCCCTCGGCAAGTAATAATTGACCGCCTTAGTTTTGACCCTAACACATTCAATCAATACGGATTACATATGGTTTGTGGAAAACAAGGCAGAGGAAAAACAATTACAGTTGTTTATCTCCTGCGACAGTGGAAAAAACAATTTCCAATGCTTAAAATAGTTACAAATATGGATTACTTGTCTGAGGATTCCAAGCTTACAGACTGGCAACAGTTAACACTTGATACTAACGGCATATATGGAGAAGTTGACGTTATAGACGAGATACAAAACTGGTTTGCAAGTAATCAAAGCAAGGATTTTCCTCCTGATTTTCTGCACATCATAACACAACAACGCAAAGTCAGACGTTGTATAATAGGTACTTCACAGGTATTTACACGGGTTGCAAAGCCACTCCGAGAACAGACACAGTATTTATATATGCCCCTTACTATATTGGGGTGTTTTACTATCTGCCGAGTATATGAACTTGAATTTAACGGCTCAGGAGATGTTAAAAACAAGCATTGTTTAAAAACATTCTGCTTTGTTCATGATAAAGAACTAAGAGAAAGTTATGATTCATATAAAGTTGTTGAAGATATGAAAAAAGGGTATAAAACAGATTCCGCACTTAATATCGGAAACTTTTCAATTGATGATATTTAAATTTGTTTTTTTGCTTCACGTTCCGCCCCCGCACCTGTGGGGCGGAGCGGAACGGAACAAAACACTTTTAAATTTAAAAAAATAAAGGAGTTATAAAAATGACAATTCTTATTTATATTATTATTGTTATCGCCCTGCTTGTTCCTCTCACAGTTTTTCTTGCTTTACTTTTTAAATCAATTCGTTTTCTTGTTGAAAACTTTTTAAATTTTAAAAATTTTATTGTATCTTTAAAAGCTTCCAAAAATGTTGAAAAGTAGGTTAAATATTATGGATTATATAATCGATTATATCACATTTACAATTAAACCTGATAAGGATTCTGAACACCCATACAGAATTACTAAAACAGAATTTCTTGATTTAATTAACTGTTTCAGTATTTTTGATAATTTTCAGAATATCGGAAGCAGAATGTTTTATGCTGAGTGTTACAGATATAATAATATTAATATATATTTTCCTCGTGAAAAAGATTATGATAAAATGGGTTTTTGTTGTTCTATGTCTGGTAGTGGCTGCCGATACTTTGAAACGCTTGTTGAGGGTTTTACCTGGAAATATTTCTTCCAGGCTCTCAGGTGTTATGTTGAAGCCGGCTGTACTGTTAATATATCTCGTATTGACTTCGCTTTTGATGATATTATTTATAAATCTGAAAAAAATTTAAAATCCCCTTTGCTTGATTTGGCTGTAATAAAAGATTGCTGGTCAAATCACCTTTTTACTTCTCTTTATCGTCATAATGAAAATCAGACTCATGATAACTTTCAAATGAATACTTCTATTTCTCAATCCATTTTTAATAATGAAGTATCTGAAACTATATATTTCGGTTCAAAGAAAAGCAATAGTTTTTGCAGGTTCTATAATAAGCTTGTTGAACAGCAGCAGAAATATAAAAATAATCCTGTTGAAAGTTCAAATCTTGAAAATATTTCTCACTGGGTTCGATTTGAAATAGTGTTTAAAAATTCTGTTGCTATTAAAATTATCAATTCAATGTTGAAACTTGATTCAGATACATTTCATAAGAAATTATCAGAAGTTATAAATTACTATATCAGGTTTATTAATCCCGATAACGATAATCGTTATAAGTGCAGTATTTGTGATTGGTGGAGTAAATTCTTAGGAACTGTTGAAAAGTCTAAGCTTACTTCCAAAAAACTTGAAAAGAATGTTTTCAAAAATGCTCTTGAGTGGATTGCTCATTCAGTTGCTCCAACTCTTAGAGCTGTTGAAAGGTCTGTTGGTACTCTTTCTTTACTTGATATGATACATCAATTCGGTGATTTGTCACGTTTCAAACAAAAGCACCATGAAATTGCATTGTCAAATAATCTTGAATCTGAACGTATATCCAATGAAGCTTACTGGCAGTCATTAGTCCCCTTTTACGCTCAGGAGTGTATAACATGACATTAAAAGATTATCTTTATGAATGGCTTGAAAGCTATAAGATACAGCTTTCATACAATACTATAAGAGGTTATGAAGTCAATATTAGGCATATAAATCATTATATCGGCAATGTTGAATTATCAGAACTTACATATACAGATATACAGAAATGCTATAAAGAACTTTTGAAAACACTATCAGGTACAAGCGTTTTATATTGTCATAGAGTGCTTAGAAGTGCATTACATCACGCTGAACGGCTTGACCTTATCAATAAAAATCCATGTGATTTCGTATATCCTCCACGCAAAAACAAGCCTCATATTAAAATACTTGATGAAAAACAGCTCCAGAAGCTTTTAACTGATATAAGCGGCACATGGCTTTACAATCCTGTTATGCTTTCTGCTGTCCTTGGTCTCAGACGTGGAGAAGTTCTTGCTTTGCGTTGGTCTGATGTTGATTTCCGCAGGAACGTTATTTATATTGAATATTCTGCAATGATTGTTGATAATCAATTTACTTTATCCACTGTTAAGACCGACAAAAGCCACCGAATGATATTAATATCTGATGTACTTTCTGATTATCTGTATCATTATATGGCTTGTATCACTCGCTCTGAATACGTTTGTAGCCGTTACAATAAGCCTATCTCTCCCAATGTACTTGATAAGTATTTCAGGCTTACAGTTGACCGCCTCGGCTTACCTCGTGTCAGATTTCACGATTTAAGGCATACTAATGCAACATTGCTGTTGCAAAAGGGTATACCTGTAAAGGTTGTATCAGAAAGGCTTGGGCATAGTTCCGTATCAATCACACTTGATACATACAGCCATATGCTTCTTGATATGCAGAAAGACAGCTCTGAAGCCTTTGACAATTTAATTTAAAGGAGTGTTGAAAAATGAAAAAAGAGTTGACAAAACTTGAAGCAAACTGTGAAAGCATCAGAAAAAACATTGAAGAATGTGGAAGAGTTTATATACTTATTGCTTATAAGATTTATGAACTTTATTATTATGAAACTTACAAAGAAAAGTATAAAAACATTGTTGAATGCTGTGAAACTGAATTCGGTTTCAAGAAATCAACTACATATAGGCTGCTTGGCATTGTTGAAAAGTTTGGTGAAAAAGACGTTGGAGGAATGATTACATATAATTCAGTTACAAGGTATAATAAATATTCTTATTCCCAGTTGTCAGAAATGCTATCTCTTACACCTCATCAGCGTGAACAGGTTACACCTGAAACAACTATTTCTGAAATACGCAACATAAAGAAAAATGATACTTTCCCGACGTCGGGAAAAGATGTTGAAAAACAAGAAGATAATTTTATTGAAGTTCTTCCCGTTCAACTTCAAATTGTTGAAAATAATGATTCAGTTGAAGCTGTTCCAGATGTTGAAAAAGTCCCGACATCGGGAAAAATTAAAAATGACTTGGTTAAACAGCAGCTTGAATTATATAATAATGATGTTGAAAAAACTATTTCCGGATTGATTGAACGTGTTAGTTCTATGCAGCATTCAAGCAATCATTTTCGAAAGCTTTGGGAGCTTAAAGCAAAAGAAACAAAAGAAAAAGAAGAAACAATTAAAGCTCAATCTCAAACTATTGCCGAGTATATCAAAATAGATGAAAAGAATATACGCAAAATTTCAATTCTTGAAACTGATAACAGAATGTTGAAAACTAAGGTTCAGCAGCTTGAAGAAGAATTGAATAAATTAAAAAAGGATTGATTCTATGAAACATTTTATTTTATATGTTAGAAAATATAGTATTTTTTCAAATGATTATGAATTGTATAAATATAGATGTTATACAGATGATTTATATCATGTTATCGGTTATATGTATTGTACCACTTTAGAGAAAATAGAAAGAGTATCTTATAGGGAAGTTAAGCCTGATGAAGATGTTTCTGATATTCCTTTGTATAAATATAAATAAAAAAACAGATTACTAAAAAGTAATCTGTTCACAAAAAATTTACAGAACGGAAAGAGAGGGATTCGAACCCTCGAACGGGGTTAACCGTTACACGAGTTCCAGTCGTGCGCCTTAGACCAGCTCAGCCATCTTTCCGGATATAAAAATAGTGCGAGTGACGGGACTTGAACCCGTACGTCATGCAACACACGCCCCTCAAACGTGCCTGTCTGCCAATTCCAGCACACTCGCAAAAATACATAATATATAATTGCTGCAACATCTCTGCAACGTTAAATATTATATCATATAATAAATGGTTTGTCAAGTATTTTCTGAAAATATTTTATTTTTTTATATTCATAACAACCTCAACTGCCTTTTTAAGCTGTGCGTCCACTTCGGGATTTATTGCTGAAGTATCATCACCATCTGCCATTTCAACTTCATAATCAGGGTAAATGCCTATCTCATGGTAGCAATCTGACTTAGTTGTCTGATATGTCGCAACAGTAAAAACAATCGCACCGCCATTGCTGAGTGAATGAGTAGTCTGCATTATACCTTTTCCAAATGATTTTATTCCAACAAGCTCTGCCTTGCCGAAATCACGCATGGCAGCCGCAAACAATTCAGCACCGCTTGCAGAGTTTCCGTTTATAAGTATTACTATCGGAATATCCATTTCATTTTCATCTGAGCGGCATATAACCTCTGTTTTTCCATTATTGTAATTTGCAACAGCAATATCTCCCTCCGGAAGAAACGGGTCAAGGCATTTTTCAACTGATGTAACGATTCCGCCCGGATTATCCCTGAGGTCAAATATAAAGCGTTCAGCACCGTCATTGACAAGCGTATCAAATGCACTTTTCATCTGGTCAGGTGTAGTATGATTGAACTGTTTTATTCTGATGTATCCTGTATTGTTATCAAGCATCTGTCCGAATGAGGTTATTATATCCATTTCAACACGTTTTACCGGAATATCCATGGTTTGTGCATCACGTTTTATGGTCAGATTAACCTCTGTATCATTTTCACCGGATTTAATAATTGAAATTGCCTCATTATATCCGACTTCTGCAACATCACTGCCATCAATCGCAATAATTATATCATCAGGCAATATTCCTGCTTCACTTGCCGGTGATTCTTCCGATACCTCGGTAACTATGATATATCCATCGCTTTGCTGTGTAACAGTAACACCTATGCCGATAAAATGACCGCCGTCACTCTGAACAGTGGATTTATATTCCACAGGACTCTGATATCTCGCATAATTATCACTAAGACCGCTCATATATCCGCTGATAACACCATTAAGAACAGCATCATTATCAACATCTTTATAGAAATGCTGTTTTACATAGTTATTTGTTTCTGAAAGAACAGAATATATTTCCGAACTGTTTATTCCCTGTGTTTTATCATAAATATTCAATGATACTGCTGCTGTAACTGAAGCAGCACATACTGACATCAGTACAGCTGTGGAAAGTTTTACGTTTTTCAATATCAAATACTCCCTTCTTTTATCAAAAATATATATCTGTTCAGTTAATCATTAGTACGAAAGATAATCCAGAGGATTAACTCTTTCACCGTTCTTTCTTACCTCGAAATGCAGATGAAATCCTGTGGAATATCCTGTCGTACCGACTTTTCCGATAGTCTGACCTTTTGTAACCTTATCGCCGACAGATACACTTACACTTTCACAGTGACCATACAACGTGGCATATGTACCGCCATGGTCGATTACAACATAATTTCCAAAACCTCCGCCGCAGCCGCAGCTTGAATATTTTGCATAATTATGAGTGCAGTAATTTACTGCAAGTATAACTGTTCCCGATTCAGCGGCAACTATTGATGAACCGCCGATATTTCCTCCGCCGAGGTCAAGACCGTAATGGAAGCCTGAGCCGTCCCATGTTCTTTTGCCGTAATAATCCGTAATTATATAATGCCCCGGAACAGGCCATGTCATTTTTCCGCCTGTATAAATGTTGTCATTGACAGGCGGCAGAGTAACCGCCGGAGTTGTAGTTTCAGCCGGAGGATTAGTTTCCGGAGGAGCAGTTACAACCGGTTCGGAATTTGAGGATAATGCTTCCTGTTTTTTCTTTTCTTCCTCCTGACGTTTAAGTTCTTCTTGGCGTTTTCTTTCTTCTTCCTCTTTTCTTAAACGTTCTTCTTCCTCTTTACGCTTTCTTTCTTCTTCCTCCTGAATTCTTCTTATTTCAGCCTGTGCAGCCGCAATTTCATCATCAATTTTTTTCTGTTCTTCCTCCATCTCGCTCAACTGCTTTTCCATTTCGGACTGGCTAAGTTCAATTTTCTGCTGTTCGAGGGCAATTTCATCAATTTCCTCCTGAGTAGCCTGATAGTCATTGCTCAATGACTGAAGAACATCAGCGTGTTCAGATTTCTTGATATTTGCACTTTCAACCTGCTGTTCAAGAAGAATATTTTCATTTTCCAAAGCTGCCTTATCCTCATTAAGAGAAATAACCTGTTCCTGCAAACCTGATATAAACTCATCATCACGCTTGGATATACGGCTTATGAGTTCAATTCTTGAGAGCAAATCATAAAAGCTTGTTGAACCTGTCAGAATTGAAGCATATGTTTCATTTCCTGAGATGTACATAGCACGAAGTCTTGCTCTGAAATCCTCCTTGCCCTGTTCAACCTCCTGCTCTTTCTGAGCAATTTCCGATTCAAGTATCGCTATATTGTTCTGACGCTCCGATATATCATCTTCAAGAGCGTTAATCTGTTTTTCTATATACAGAATATTTTCCTGCTGAAGAACTATTTTTTCCTCAACAGCATTCTGATATGTAAGCTTTGCCTGTTCGTCATCCTTTGACTTCTGAAGCTTTTTTTCAGCCTCATCAATTTCCTTTTGTAATTCATTTATCTTATCCGAGTTGCCGCTTTTAATGGATTCGAGGTTATCAATCTTATCCGATATGCTCTCCTCCGAAGCAGATGAAACAGCAGTTGTTGTCTGCTTCTGTGCGGCAGTATTTAATACAGGCAGCTGAGCCGTAAACACTGTACATACCGCAAGTATTAAAATTATCTTTCTTTTCATAACTCCTCCCCGCCAGCTTTTTTGAAAAAAAGCTGGGCAAAAAACTTTTTCTTTCGTTGCTTT
>JBJEQS010000400.1:0-5106 GCA_051881875.1 Oscillospiraceae bacterium | reverse complement strand
CCTGTGACCCTCTGCTTGTAAGGCAGATGCTCTCCCAGCTGAGCTATGCTCCCATATCATGTTCATCAGTCCGATTTTTCTTTTCTTTCCTGACGACATGATTTATTATACACCATATTGATTCATTTGTCAATACTTTTTTGAAAAATTTTTTAAAAATTTTTTCTATTTTTTTAATTCAAGTATTTCAGCAGGTGTAAACTCATATTTCTTATTGCAGAAATGACAGCATACTTCAGTATTCTTTCCCTCATCTGCCATCGCCTGAAGTTCATCATTTCCAAGACTCACCAATGCTCTTGAAACTCTTTCCCTGCTGCAGTCACATCTGTACGATACTTTCGCTTCATCAAGAATATTCGGCTCAAGTCCGTCAAGAAGTTTAAGAACAATATCCTCTGCATTAAGTCCGTCAGACATCATCTGAGTAACAGACGGCATTTTATTGATATTTTTCTCCAGTATATCAATGCACTTCTCATCTGCAAACGGAAGAAGCTGTACAAGATACCCTCCTGCAACATTTACTGTAAGGTCAGGATTTACCAGTACGCCCAATCCGCATACTGTCGGTATCTGTTCACTTGTAGCAAAATATGATGCTATATCCTCCGCAACTTCACCCGATACTATCGGAATTGTTCCGGAATACGGTTCTTTGAGTCCCAAATCCTTTATAACCGACAGAGTACCATTCTTTCCTATTGCCCCTGCAACATCAAGCTTGCCGTATGAATTAAGCGGTATTTCAACAACGGGATTGGAAACATAACTCTTTACATTTCCCCTGCTGTCTGCAACGGCTATAAGAACGCCTGTTGCTCCTCCGCCGTCCATTCTTACAGTAACGGAGTCATCTTCTCCCTTGAGTGAATATCCTATAAGTGAACAGGCTATGGACAGTCTTCCAAGACCGGCTGTTACTACTGCTGATGTTTTATGGATTTTTTCTATTTCACTTACTATATCAGTGGCATCAAGAAATGCCGCAACAACCGATGCGTCTGCTGATATTGCTCGTTTCAGTATACCCAAAATTATCTCACCTTTCTTGCTGCAAATACAACTCTCTGAGTTTTATCATGTATCTCATTCATGCTGTCATCATCATAATGTGCAAGTATGTCAAAGCCTGCCTGTTCAAGAAGCTTGTCTATTATTTCAATATCATATGCTGTTTCTGAAAATTCCTCGCTGTAACGCCTGTATACATCATTTTCACGTTCAAAGAATTCCAGCTTTATACATACCTCATTATTCTTTTCAAAATAACTGTTTTCCCATACGCAGTATACGTTTTCGGTTTCATATACGAAAACATTATCCGCAAGTATATGCCTGTGCTTATAGACTGTATTCATATCGAAAATAAAAAGCCCGTTTGGTTCAGCAAAAAGCGATACCCTTTCAATTGTACGCTTTATGTCATCAATATTCTCCAGATGGTTAAGGCTGTCCAATGCACATATCGTTATATCTATTGTGCCGAACATATCTATTTCACGCATATCCTGACAGAGATACTGGATATTCAGACCGCTGTCAAATTTTTTGTCGAGCGCCTCATTGAGCATATCCATCGAACTGTCAACTCCTATGACATCATATCCCATTCTGCTGAATTCTTCGGATAAGCTGCCTGTGCCGCAGGCAAGGTCAAGGAGTATTCCGCCCTGCTTTCCGCCGAATTTTCTTATAAGGCTGTCGAAATACAATGCTCTTTTATGGTAATCGACATTTCCGGTAAGGCAGTCATAATACTGTGCGAAATACTGATAACTACTGCTCATTTTTTTCCTTCATTCTTTTGAAAACTATATCATAGCCGTCGCTTCCGAACTGTAATGAACGGTTTACTCTGCTGATAGTTGCTGTGCTTGCCCCTGTTGCACTTACAATATCTGTATATACATGATGTGAATTGAGCATTTTTGCAACCTGCAAACGCTGTGACAATGATTTTATTTCAAGGACTGTGCATAAATCCTCAAAAAACTTATAACATTCATCAACTGTTTCAAGGCAGAGGATAGCTTCAAAAAGGTCATCTGTGGCTTTATCCTTTAGTTTGCTGTTCATATATAATCAGCCTCCTTTGATAATATGCATAATATAATTTTAGCACACTAATGCTGAAAAGTAAAGTAAATAAAAAATAATTTTATAAATTTTATGGAGTATTATTGCACATTGGTCGCCAGTTGTGGTTTCATTGGAAATTTTATCAGGCGGCTTTCAGCCGCCCAACCTTTTTTATAAAAAGGTTGCCAAAAAATCTTTTTTTAACGATTGAAGGGCAGGGGCTTCGCCCCCGCACCCCCATTTCGCTCTGTCGAGCGACCAAAGGCTCTGCCTTTGGAATCCGCCAGCTTTTTGAAAAAAGCTGGGCAAAAACTTTTGCTTCGGAGGCGGCAACTCACCGCTTATTCCTGCGGTTCATCATCTTCCGCCGCAATATCATCTATAATGGCTCTCACTTCTTCTACGCCCTCAAATGTCTGTGATGAGAACGGTATGATATGTATATCATCAAAATATGGTATTTCCTCCGCAAAGCCTTTCATGCGTTCCTCACGCTTTGTCTTGTTAAGCTTATCCGCTTTTGTAAGAACTATTACGAATGGCAATTCCATCTCAACAAGATATTCTATCATCTGTATATCATCTGCTGATGGTGCATGACGCATATCAATGAGAAGAAATACAAGTCTTATATCTCTGCCCGAATTCAGATAACCCTCGATAAGTCCTGACCATCTCTGCTTCTCTGATTTCGATACCTTGGCATAGCCATATCCTGGGAGGTCGGCAAAATATACATTTTCCAATGAGAAAAAGTTTATCGTTGCAGTTTTTCCCGGAACAGAACTCACTCTTGCGAGTGATTTTCTGTTGAATATCTTATTTATAAGCGTGGATTTGCCGACATTTGAACGTCCTGCAAACGCTATTTCTATTCTGTCGCATTTCGGAATTTGTGAATATTTTCCGTATGATGCGTGGAACTGTACTTTATTATAATTCATTTTTCCTCCGTTACACTGTTACCGATTCTTCATTCTCCGTTTTGAGCAATGCATTTTCAAGAACATCATCAAGGGTTTCGGCATATATGAATATCAGATTTTTCTTTACTATATCATCAATTTCTGATATATCAGCCTTATTTGCGGCAGGAACTATGACTGTTTTCATGCCTGCCTTATATGCCGCCATGGTCTTTTCCTTTAATCCGCCTATTGCAAGCACTTTTCCATGGAGTGTGATTTCGCCTGTCATGGCAACATCACCTCTAACAGGTATTCCCGACAATGCTGATACTATTGCTGTTGCCATTGTAACGCCTGCTGACGGGCCGTCTTTGGGAACTGCTCCCTCTACTGCATGGATATGCAAATCATTGTCAGTATAGAAATTTTCATCAATTCCATACTTGTCTGCAATGCTTCTTGCATAGCTTACAGCGAGCTTTGCACTTTCCTTCATTACATCTCCGAGAGAACCTGTTATTTCAATATTTCCCTTTCCTTTGAGAACGAGAACTTCAAGCGGCATCATAACTCCTCCAACAGCTGTCCATGCAAGACCATTGACAACTCCTACCTGATTTTTACCGCTTTGCTCATCGGGAAGATATTTCTTTACTCCGAGATATTCCTCTATATTTTTATTTGTAAATAAGATTTTCTTGGATTTTCCGCTTACTATTTCAGCGGCAGTCTTGCGGCAGAGCTTATCGATTTCCCTTGAAAGATTTCTTACGCCTGCTTCCTTTGTATATCCGTCTATAATTGTGTATATCGCTTCATCATCTATTTTCATCTGAGTAGCTTTCAGACCGTTTTTCTTGAGATTTTTTGCTATGAGATGCTTCTTTGCGATATTGAATTTTTCCTCACGATTATAACTGCTGAGTTCTATAACTTCCATTCTGTCGAGCAATGGCTCCGGAATGGTTTCTGTGGTATTGGCTGTTGTAACGAATAAAGCCTTGCTTAAATCAAACGGTATTTCTATAAAATGGTCTGTAAAATTCTTATTCTGTTCGCTGTCGAGAACCTCAAGCAATGCTGATGACGGGTCGCCTTTGAAATCATTGCTCATCTTGTCTATTTCATCAAGGATTATAAGCGGATTGTTTGAACCTGCCTGTTTCAGTGCATTGATAATTCTTCCGGGCATTGCCCCTACATATGTTTTTCTGTGGCCTCTTATTTCTGATTCATCTCTTACACCGCCGAGGGATATTCTTACATATTTTCTGCCGAGAGCCTTGGCAATTGAACGTCCGATAGATGTCTTGCCTACTCCTGGAGGTCCAACAAGGCATATAATCTGACCTTTGATGTCAGGTACAAGAGTATTTACAGCGATACTCTCCATTATGCGTTCCTTGACTTTTTCAAGACCATAATGCTTCTTGTCAAGTATTTCCCTTGATTTTTCAAAGCTTATCTTTTTACCGGATTTTTTATTCCATGGCAGAGAAAGAACAGTATCCAGATAATTTTTGATGACATAGTTTTCCTGTGATGAAGGACTTGATTTTTCAAGCTTTGAAACCTCTTTCATAAGAGTTTCCTCTGTCTTTTCATCAAATTTCACAGCTTTTATTTTCTTTTTATATTCTTCTATTTCACTTTCGTCATCATCGCCAAGTTCATTTTTTATGACATTAAGCTGTTCACGCAGATAATATTCCTTTTGATTTCTGTCTAAATTTTCATAAACGTGTTCATGTATTTCTTTTTCAAGTTTAAGTATTTCAGTTTCCTGAGAGAGTATTGTGCAGAGAAGTGTCAGCTTAGACAGAATTGCCGGTTCTTCCAGCAGAAGCTGTTTATCATGATAATCTATATTCACATTGAAAGCGATACTTTCAAAAATGGCAATCGGGTCTTCCTGAGCAAGTATGCTTTCCATAACCTCATGCGGCATTTTAGGCAAAAGTTCAGCATAATTTTCAAATATATCCTTTATAGAACGCATTACTGCTTCAACTTCAACCTTATCATATCTCACTCTGCTGTAGTTTACAGTTCTTTTAACTTCAGCATTAAGGCGATTTTCAGCATATTCAATACTTATCAGTTTTGCTTTGTAAAG
>JBJEQS010000399.1:0-5145 GCA_051881875.1 Oscillospiraceae bacterium | reverse complement strand
AAGGCTCTGCCTTTGGAAACCGCAAGCTTTTGAAAAAGCTTGACCAAAACTTTTGATTGTCGAACTCACATTATTTTAAAAATTGATTTGCGTGGTCTGACTTGGTATCAGTTTCAATCTTTTCCGTTACAGCTTCAGTAATTTTTTCTGAATGAGCAATCTGACCAATTACTCTGTCAGGATTGTTTTCGTCATTGTTAGGCTTGTTGCCATTGATAACAGGAACGTCAGTTTCTTCTTCAAGAGTGATGAATGGTGGGAATGTATCAACTGTGTTGCCATTCTCATCAATCATATTCCAGTTGTTGTTTATAAGCTGAAAATGATAGCTGTGTTCATCGGTTTCAATAGTCCAGCTGCCATTGTCATCATCGTTGAAGTTCCAGTTTTCTATATAATCATTGTAATAATTCCTGTATCCATATTTAAGTTCACCAATCTCAGACCAGTCATATTCATCTGAACCATAGTTTTCATCAAGCCATTCCATAAGAAGATGATGCTTGTATGATGCTTCGGGAAAATCAGTTCCGTTATCGCCCTTGCCAAGCCACATATCTTCCCATATTTCAGATTCTATGTACTCTCTGTCAAGTATTTCAGCAGCATGAGCTGTTACACTCATGCCAAGGCTGATTGCATATACTGCAAGTGCTGTAATAATCTTTTTCATAGTCTTATTCCTTTCTGTTTGCAAAATAATATTCAAGTGCTTTTTCAATGGTTTCAGTAACTTCTTTTTTCTTCATATCAGGAGAAAAATATTTGCTGAATATATCATTATTCAGTTTTATACTTACAGGTTTAGGCTTGATTTCAGCTGTTCCTGTAATGATACGAATAATAGTTGCTGTATCGATGTTTCCGTTTTCATCAGCAGCGTTGCGAAGCTGTTTTGCAATTTTCATATCAATCTTGAAATCTTCAGCCTGTTCAGCAATAATATGCTGTGTTTCTTCTGAAAGAAATGAAAGCTCAACACCGCTTCTTATAGCAATTGAATTATTATTGATAAATACTTTAAGTTCATCAATGAGCCTATCAATGCGGATAAGTCTTACAACTGAAGTTTTTCCAAGACCGTATTCATTGCCAATTTCTTTACTTGTATCTAACTTTGAACCCACTGGGTTCAAAGTTGTATCTGTAATATATTTCGGATTTTCAAGTAACTGTAACTCTCTGATAATATCATTTCTCTTACCCTGAGAAAACATTTCATTGTGCCTTTGAGCGATAACCGCAGCCTGTTCGCTGATTTTAAGATTATCAAAACCTCTCTGCATGAGATTGGATTCAATAACATACATTTCTGCTTCTTCTTCGGTAAGTCCTTCTTTGATAATTGCAGGGACAGAGCCAATTCCTGCAAGTTTTGAAGCATTCCAGCGATTATGACCGATAAGTATTTCATAGCCGTTACTGTCAGGCTGAACTATTATCGGACTGAGTATACCATTTTCCTTAATGCTCTCAACCATATCTTCAAGACGTTCACCTGTATAAAGCTCAAATCTATGGTTGTGATACGGGTGAAGCATATCACATGGTATCTGTTTTACAGTATTTTTCATGACATCAGGTGTGCCAAGTAATGTCCCTAAATCAAACTGTGGTGTCTGCATAATTCATTCCTCCTCATCTGTACAAAATGGCAGTCCGTTCTGAATCTGAATGTATATTCCTGTATAGCGGTCACGTTCAGAACCCTCTGAATTCATCATGGCTTCAAGAAAAAACTCTTTGGCATTTTCACGAGAATTCCATTTCTTAACCTCTCCGTAGCATTTTGTTGTTACGGATTTTATTTTACTCATAGCAAGTTCAGGTGTCTTTAACATCTTTCAAGTACCTCCTCGGCAAGATTTTTGTATTCAGTTCCAAGCTTTGAGTCTGTCATGCAAAGTGGAATTCTGATTTCTGTACTCTTTGGTGCTTCAACGGATTTGCTGATATATGTATTCAGTATCATTTCTCCATATTTTTCAATGAGTGTTTCCATAGCTGATTTGCTGACTTTTGTCCTCTCAACCATTGTGGGAAGTATGCCAAGATAATTGACATTCGGATTTATGGCGGTCTTGATTTGCTGAAAAAGAGCATCAAGTGCCTGTAAACCATCAAGGCTGAATTTCTGTGTCTGTACAGGAATCAGAACCTTATCAGCACAAGTAAGTGCATTGATAAGCAGAGAACCAAGAGAAGGCAGACAGTCAATTATTATAAAATCATATCCATTTATAACATCATTGGAAAGAATTCTTTTCAGTATGGTTTCTCTTGAAATGGCTGTTGCCATAAGTGATTCAGAACTTGCAAGGTTGATATCAGAAGGAACGTAGTCAACATCAGCTGATTTGCAGTAACGAATGGTATTCTGAACCATATCAGACGAAATTATGTTTCCCATACAGGCTGTCATAATAAGCTGTGTCATTGTCGGCTGTCCGTCAGGCTCAAATCCGAGATATTCAGAGAGATTTGCCTGTGGGTCAATGTCAACAAGAAGAACCTTTTTCTTATGGTGGATAGCAAGACAAGCTCCGAGATTGTATGCTGTGGTAGTCTTTGAAACTCCGCCTTTTTGATTTGAAATTGCAATAATTGTACTCATAATAAATTTCCTTTCTTAAAACGGCACATCTTCATCAGAGAAAATTTCTTCAAATTCATCAGAATTGTAAGAAAAATCATATTTTGGCTGTTCATCGGTATTATTTTTTCTGTTTGAGAAGTGAATCTCACGAACAATAATTTCCGTTGCTGTATGATTTTCTCCATTCTTTTCATATTGGTGATTACGAAGATTGCCGACAATAGTCATCATATCACCCTTTTTGAACCAATCGCAGATAACATCTGCATTTCTGTTCCAAGCAATGCAATTGAAAAAGTCAGTTTCAGAAGTTTCCTCGCTTTTGTGTTTAGGTCGCTGAACTGCAAGACTGAATTTGCAAAAGTGTGAATTATCTGTGGATTTGAGTTCGGGCATAGCTGTAAGTCTGCCCATAAGAGATACAAGATTTAACATGATTTTCTTTCCTTTCGTGTTTTTATGTTTGGCTGTGCTTTTATTATATACGCATATAGTACTAATGTCAAGTATAATTTTATATATTTTTTTAAGTTTGTAAATTGTGCAGCAAAACAAAGTTTTTCTCCGGTGCAATATTACAACAGCATTATACTTGACAATGTACCCATTATTTGATAAAATAGATATAATAATTATTATAAGAGGAAGTGACCGGCTTGTTTACATATACTTGTCAGATATGCGGAGATACCTTTGAATCCGCATCAAACAGAGCAAAATACTGCATTTATTGCAGGGATAAAGCTCAGGTGATGAGAAATAAGACATACATGAAAAAGAAACAGTCAGGTAATTCAATCAAAGTCGGCAGCGAACAGGTTTGTCCATACTGCAATAATACATATATCGTTGCAAGCGGTTCACAGAAATGCTGTAAGGACTGCCAGAAGAAACAACGAAATGCTAATACAACTCCCAATCCACAATATGTCAAGGATAATTATGAAACTATCAGAGTTTACGTTCCAAAGGGACAGCGTGATGAAATCAAGGCTTATGCAAAGTCACAGGGACTCAGCGTGAATAAACTGTTGCTGACAGCATTGGAGGAGTATAGGAAGAAGTATGAGTAATAGTCTTAATATGTGGAATCCATGGCATGGCTGCAAAAAGTATAGCGAAGGCTGTGACCATTGCTATATGTATTATCTTGATGCACAGAGAGATAAAGACGGAAGTGAAATATACAAAACCAAGACAAATTTCAATCTTCCGATAAAGAAAACACGTCAGGGAGAATATAAAATTCCATCAGGAGTGATGTTCCATGTTTGTATGACTTCTGATTTTTTTCTTGAAGAAGCTGATGATTGGCGTGACGAAATATGGAGTATGATTCGCTCTCGCTCTGATGTTGATTTTTGGATTCAAACAAAACGTGCTGAACGAATCGCTGAAAATCTGCCGAATGACTGGAATGATGGCTGGAAGAATGTTACACTATGCGTAACAACAGAAAATCAACAACGAGCTGATGAAAGACTACCAATACTTCTTAATATTCCTGCAAAACATAAGGCTTTTATGATTGCTCCGATATTATCGGAGGTTCATATAGAAAAATATCTTGAAACAGGTCAATTTGAACAAGTAATCTGTGATGGTGAAAATTATGATGGAAATAGACCTTGTTACTATGAATGGGTTAAATCTTTACATGAGCAATGTGAAAGGCATAATGTAGCTTTCAATTTCATAGGTACAGGCAATGTATTTATTAAAGATGGAAAAACTTATCATATCCCCAAAGCATATCAAAGTGTACAAGCCAAACGTTCGGGACTTTCTTATCCGTCAGGTGATAAAAATATTCCAATACAGCCTCGTTGTAAAAATTGTCAAAGAAGATTCAGTTGTAGTGGTTGTCATTGGTGCGGAAAATGCAGATAATGCCAACTACTCTAACGTATCTTTCTTTTTATTCATTTCCTGAATATTACGCTCATTACGGAAATAATCATCAAGTGTCTGACGAGAATAATTCAACTCTTTAATTTCAGACTTCAAAACAGAATACTGCTTATTCAAATCGGAGCATTCTTGTAAAAGAGTGCTTCTTTTTTTGTCCATACTCTCAGGAGTAGGAACATTACCATCAGGAAACCACTCTTTAAGCTGTCTGACAGCCTTTGAAAATGCTTTTAATTCCTGTGTGTGTTCTTTATCAAATTTAGCTTTTTTATGTCCTGCAAGGCTCTTGCTTTCTTCTGAGAGCGATTTATATTTCTGTACTGTTTTAGCAACCTTTATTTTCAGTTCCAAATCATCAATTTCAGTTTTGATGTGATTCAGCTTTTCGGATAAAACACCTTGATTTCTATACTTCTGATGCAGTACATCTTCAAGATTTTGATTATCAGAAATGCAATACTGACTTGCAATATTGATTGCCTTTGAAAGTTCCTGTTTATTCTTCAAATCTGCCCATTTATACAAACCAAAAGAGCCTTGAATTTTTTCAGTATCGGTTGCAATAATTTTGGTTTTCGGAGTATAAGAACTTGTTCTCATAGACGATTTAAGAGCAAATGAGAGTGAGAAATATAAAT
>JBJEQS010000398.1:0-5147 GCA_051881875.1 Oscillospiraceae bacterium | reverse complement strand
AGCCCCCGCCCTATCATCGTTCAAAAAAGTTTTTTGTCAAACTTTTTCCAAAAAAAGTTTGTGCGAACGAAGTTCGCAGAACAGAAACAATAAAATTCCCAGCAAACCACAATGGGCGACCACTGGTCGCCCCTACAGAAATAAACCATCGAATTCATGTCAGATAAAAGCGGAAGTCATTATAAAATGATTTCCGCTTTTCCATATTATTTCAAATCATTTCCAATATCGCAGGTATAGAGCCATTCTATAACATCACCATCAGCAACCTTGTATGCTCCACACTGCACAGACGGTTCTTCACCATTCACATGATACATCCACCCCGAAAGGTCGCCGTAATCAAATTCATACAGATAATTTATGCCTGAAATATATTTCCCCATACCGCCTTCATTTTCAATCTGTATATTATAAGTTTTAGCAGCATCAGCAAGCACATCAAATACAGTATATCCGTCATATATTACAAATTCTGTTGTATCAAGAATAATGTAATTATCCGGAATATAATCATTTACCCTTGGCTTGTCTGCAATGGTATCACAGCGTATTGTTAGCGTGACTGTACCTGATGATATACGGCTGTCATTATTGTTATAGTAATCATCTTTTGTCTGAATATCCATAAGGCATACAGCCAGCACTGCAACAGCAGTTATGATTACAACGAACAGATAATTTTTCAGTCCACGCTTTTTCATTATCAAAAATATAACACATACTATACTGCCTGCAAGAGCAATAGCAAGACATATGAATAATTTTATACTGCTTTTATTATGTTCAGAATTTTCATTCTTTGATGTAATTTCATAAGAAGTTTCTGAAACCACATCTTTCTGCGAAGCCATAGTATCTCTTGTAATGTCATTAAAATCCGTATCAATATATTCAACGCCGAGTTCAGTCATATTATTTGTCATAGTAACTGTTTCAGAATTATCCTCAGCAATGCAGGTTTCATCAGGTATTATTTCTGATACATCGCTGAAAATCTCTGAAATTGTTTCCGCTTCTGATGTTTCTTCCGTTTCATATACTATATCATTGCTGCATCTGTCAAAAATATAAATCGAACCATAACCGCTGCACATTCTCACATAATCAGTAAGACAATAGAAAGCCTGTGCCGTTGCAAGAGCGTTTGTATTGCCATCATTTACATGGCTGAAACTTCCGTCCGACAAATGATATTTCATAATGCCGTCAAGCAGAGTATTATCATTCTTAATAAATCTTTCATCGCTCATGCAGTCTATACCCAGTGATGAAATTGCTGAAATTACCTGAACGGTACTCTCAAGATTATCCGTACCGAAACTTGCATAATCTCCGCTGTCAAGCTGTTTTGACGAAAGAAATTCAATCGCATAATCAACAGCTGCTTTCACAGTATCATCATAATAATAGTAAGGAGCAAGAGCCTGAACAGTCATAGCAGTAACATCAATATCGCCATATTCCCCCATAATCGCCCAGCCGCCATCATCAAGCTGCATGGAAAGCAGAGTATTTACCACATCATATGAATTATAAGAATCGGAATAAAATCCGTTATTCAGCAGATGAAGTCCATAAATCCAGCTCATTATCCCCTGATTTCCGATTGAATTATTCATAGTTTCCTGAATATAGCTGTGCGGACAGCCTGATGCAATAAAAGCAAGGGAATATTTCTGTCTTGATACAGCCGAACGAACATCATTTTCCGAAAGATATTCAGCAAGAGCATTGCTGTATGCTGAAAAATCATAATCATTGCCGTCCTGACTTAAACCGATTATATACCATTCGGAATTTATTCCTGCATTTTCGGTTAATTCGCCGTCAATCCAGTCCTGTATATTTTCATATCCTGATTTCTGCATATTATAACTCAAAATACCGCCAATGAGGTGATATACCTCATCAACGGTATCAGCATAACATTCATATCCTGCGTAAGATAAAAATGTTGATATTGCAATCAAAGCAGATAAACAGGAAAAAATCCGTTTAAAAAGCTTTGTATTCATAAATCAGTCCTCTTTTTTAGCTGAACAAATTGCAGCAAGACCGGCTGCTGAAATAATCATCACAAGACCTGCAATACCCTTATCGCCTGTTTCAGGAGATTTTGAACCTGTTCCGGCAGATGAGCTGTCTGAATCCTTTTTATCTGAAGTTTTCTTGTCGGCACTTGAATTCTTACTATCTGATGCCGAATTCTTTGAACCGCTTGCAAGCTTATCCGATGAGCTGTTTGTCTTGTTCGGAGTGAGATTGGAACTGCTGTCAGATGGATTGATTTCTATTTCACTGTCATCATTATTATCACTGCTGTCATCATTATTATCACTGCTGCTGTTATTATTCTCCTGCTGAGTTTCTTCCGGTGCAGATGAAGAATCATCATTATTTTCAGTTTCCTGCGGTGCTTCTGATACTGACGCAAGGCATACAGGAGGAACGAGTATTTCTGAATCTGATACAGCACTTATAACTTTTATATCGGAACTGTCAACAGTGATAGTAACTTTTCCGTCAGAATCTGTAACATATTCGGTTGAATTGCCGTCAAATGTTATCACAGCATTTTCAACCGGAACAACGATTGAATTCCAGTTTTCATCATAAGCATTAGCCGAAAGTGTAAGGGTAAAAGTATCAGCAGTAGTGCCTTCAACAGATTTTACATCAAAGAAACAGTATTTGTCCGACCATGCTGATGTGTCTGTATATACAAAGGCATTGATATAGTCACCATCAGAGATTGTATCAGAAAGTGACATTGAGAAAGCATCATTTACACAGTAGCCATAGCTGCCGCCGTTTTCAGTGCCCCAGAGTTTTGAAAGACTAAGACCATAATCGCTTTCAAATGAAGCATAACCTGCCTCAGCACCGCCGTCATATTTTTGTTCATGAAGTGTATATAAAGCATCGTTTACGGTAATTGCTCCGTCATTATCAATATCTGAAACAGATATATTCTCCATAGCGGCAACAATACTGCCGTTTGCATCAGCAACTGTTACATATACATCAACTGAATTTTCATCGGCAAAAGCTGATACACTGCTTAATGACGCAGCGGATATGATAGCAGCAACTACAACTGTTAATTTTTTCATAATCAAAGTACCTCACTTTTTATAATATATGATATAAGTTATTACATCAAATATGATTTTAGCATAATTTTATTTATTAGTCAATATCATATACAGATTAAAATCAAGGATAAATACAGTAAAAAATATATAATATGACATACTTTGATAAATTCTGTTGAATAAAATCCATATTATGTTAACGCTTTAACCATAAATCTTTAATAAATTTTTGTAAAGCTGTACAGAAGCATCTTCGGCAGATGCTTTTTCATAATAAACCATATTGCAGGCATCAGTAAATGCACTTATTGCACTTTCATTTTCAAAATAAGGGCTTATTATTGAAATTTTGTCTGAATACTCATTCATTTTAAGGAATGCATCATACTGCATACCTCCTAATAAATCATTATCAGAAAGATAAGTTCTCGCAGCAGAGCTTATTGGTATTCCTTTTTCAACGCCCTGTAAAGCCGCCATCTCAGATGAATTCAGAAGGAAGTCAAGAAGTATGGCTGATTCCTCCGGATATTCCGTATTTTTGCTTATAGCATACATTGTTGCCGGTTTTGCATACCAGCCGTCACCTATTTCTGAACCGGAATCGGTTGTATAATCTGCAACAACCATTTCATATCCGTTTTCAAGAGCATTTCCGCAATATCCCACAGCATCGCTCAGCCATGCAACAGTACCGCCATATTTTCCGGAAGCAATATCAAGCTTGTCAAAATATTCAACCTGCGGTATTATATTTTTCCTTATCATTTCATCATAAAGTTCAAGCATAATCTGCAAATCATGTGCATTGAAATTCAGAGTACCGTCTTCTTTCAAAAAATGCTTGTCTGTCATCTGTTCAGCATATGCCGCAATATAGAAGAAAGCGGATTTTGAATTCATACCCAGAGGATATACTTCACCGTTCATGACATCTGCTGCATGGAAAAGGTCGTCCCATGTTTTCGGAATATCAAGCCCATAACTTTCATATATAGTTTTGTTTATATATACAGTATATGTGTTTAGTGCGATAGGAATTGCATTGAGTTTTCCATTCTGCATACCATAATCAAGTTCATCGCTGCTGAAATTATATAAATTAAGGATATCCTTCAGTTTATTGAGGTCATAATAACCATCGCCATCAGGAGAATACTGCTGAATCCACGCATAGTTTATCTGCATTACATCAGTTTCAGTATTTGAAGCCATACGGATTTTATGTCTTGTCTGATAGCCCGACCATTCAGAATAATTACAGTTTACCTTTATTTCAGGATGAAGCTTTTCAAATTCGGCAACAGCTTTCAGAGTATATTCATTTCTTGAATCATTGCCCCACCATGACAGAGAAATTTCCGTCTGCTCCTGATGAGGAGTTATCATTATATCATCTTCGCAGGCAGTACAAAAAATCATGGATGCGGACAGGGACAGAAGCAGTATTTTTTTCAGAAATTTCATATTACTTTACCTCCGTATAGATTGTATAAGTATCCTTGCCCTTATGCTTTGACTGATAGAGAGCCTTGTCAGCACATTTGTATAGCTCGCTGAATGTATCGCCATGCTTGCCGGCAACAGCAACACCGATACTTGCAGAAATCTTATAGTTTCCGTCATCACCTGTATAATTATCATGGAACTTGCTGCATAATTCATTGCATTTTATCTGAATGAAATCAATATCGCTGAGAGCCTGATTTTCGGTAATATTGAGAAGCACGCAGAATTCATCGCCGCCTATTCTTCCAAGATAGTCATTATTTGAAAATATTCCGATGAGTATTTTTCCGATATTTGCAAGAACCTTATCACCGTATTCATGACCGAGCGTATCATTTACACCCTTGAAATTATCAACATCAATAAGTATCATAGCATATTTTTCTTCTTTTGAATTCAGAGCATTTTCGGTATATTCCTCAAATGATTTTTTGTTAAGCACTCCTGTAAGAAGGTCGATATGAGCTTTTGTATCAAGATTAGTTACTATATCCGTTACAGGATTTGAAATTCTGTATGAGAAAAGTATGCATATCAAAG
>JBJEQS010000397.1:0-5178 GCA_051881875.1 Oscillospiraceae bacterium | reverse complement strand
CCGCTTGAAAAAGCTTGACCAAAACTTTTATTTTTGGTTATCGAACTCACGTTTTTTAATCATTCTGAAAAAATAATCAAAAACTGTCATATCTTCGGTAAGTTCGGGGTGAAATGCTGTAGCAAGCTGGTTACCCTGTCTTACTGCAACAATCTTTCCATCATGTGTAGAAAGAATATCAACATCTTTTCCTGCCTCTGTAACATATGGTGCTCGTATAAACGGCATTTCAATATCTTTGTCTGCAAACTTGTCAACACATCTGAAACTGCCAAGCTGTCTGCCGTAAGCATTTCTTTTTACAGTAATGTCCATTGTTCCAAAGCATGATTCTTCTTTGCTGTCAATTCTTTCAGCAAGGAGTATCATGCCTGCACAAGTTCCAAACACAGGCAGTCCGCCGCAAATCATTTCCTTTAACGGTTCATAAAGCTTCAGTTCATGGAGCAGTTTTTTCATGACTGTACTCTCACCGCCCGGCAGAATAAGTCCGTCCATGCTGTCGGATATATCACTGAGCTGCCTTATTTCAAAAGCCTCTGCTCCAAGTTTTTCTATTTGAAAAATATGCTCAGCAAATGCTCCCTGAACGGCTAATACACCTATTCGCATTACTTTCCTCTTTCTGCCATAAGCAATGCGATTTCCTGTTCATTGATACCAACCATAGCTTCTCCAAGTCCTGCGGAAAGTTCTGCGATAAGTTTAGCATCATTGAAATTAGTTACTGACTGAACAATAGCTGCTGCTCTTTTTTCCGGGTCACCTGATTTGAATATTCCCGAACCAACGAATACGCCCTCTGCTCCAAGCTGCATCATAAGAGCCGCATCGGCAGGAGTAGCAACACCGCCTGCTGCAAAATTAACTACCGGCAGACGTCCATTATCATGAACATTTTTCACAAGTTCATATGGTACCTGAAGACGCTTTGCCTCCTCGAAAAGTTCATCTTCACGCAGAGAAACAACATGACGAATCTGTGAATTCATCATACGCATATGACGTACAGCCTGAACAATATCACCTGTTCCCGGTTCGCCTTTGGTGCGTATCATAGATGCTCCCTCAGCAATTCTGCGGAGTGCCTCACCCAAATCTCTTGCACCGCATACAAATGGTACTTTGAACTGTGTCTTATCAACATGATAAACGTCATCGGCAGGAGAGAGAACTTCACTTTCATCAATGTAGTCTATCTCAATAGCTTCCAGTATCTGTGCTTCAACAAAGTGACCGATACGGCATTTTGCCATAACAGGAATAGTTACAGCGTCCTGAATAGAACGTATCATTGCAGGGTCACTCATTCTTGATACACCGCCTGCTGCACGAATATCTGCCGGAATACGCTCCAGTGCCATTACAGCACAAGCACCTGCCTCCTGTGCAATTACAGCCTGTTCAGGAGTAGTAACGTCCATAATTACTCCGCCTTTTAACATCTGTGCAAGTTCTTTATTCAACTGATACTGCTGATTCATAATGATTACCTCATTTCATATATTTTTTATTAGTATATCAAAAAAAATTTTCTTTTCATATATCCAAACAAATTATATTTTATAATACCAGAAAAGACAGAAAAATACAAATTAAAATAACGTGAGTTCGATGAAAATTAAAAATCAAATAAATTCTTAAAATAAAAGTTTTGGTTGTCGAATTCAAGTTATCTTAAAAATTTTTCTGTCGAACTCACGTTAAGATACATAAAAAATAACTTCTGATAATATAACTATATTATCAGAAAATTTCAAAGGAGAATAATTCTGCTATGAAAAGACGAAATAAAAAAAAGCTTATGGATATAAAATTCATAAGCGACAGTACATTTGTAATATTCGGAATTATTATTATGCTTTTATTTATGCTTATCTTTTCAGCAGTTATGGTAAATATCGGTTCATCATATAAAATTACAGTATTGCTTGCACAGCTTTCATTATGTGCAGGCTGTTTCATATCCTCATACGGATATGCAGTATTTATGCAGAAAAACGGCATGATAAACGGTATTGTAAATTCCCTTAAAATATACGCTGTAATATTCATAGCAGGGCTTATAACGATTGATGACATATCAGCCGCAATGATACCCATAAGGTTCATATGTGCCGTATTAAGCGGTATGATTGGCGGAATATACGGCGTAAATTCAAAAATACGCAAGCCAATATAAAAAGAAGGTACACTGAAAACAATGTACCTTCTCACAGAGCAAATTAAAAGCTGTAAAATTATTCTTCACTTTCCTTGTTTTCTTCATCAACGATGCCGCCGAAATCAAATTCAAGACATTCATCGCAGTTAGGACAGTTAATAGAGCCTTCTTCAAGCATACCGTCATCAAGGAGTATGGTATCACCGCAGGTCGGACACTGAACTTCATAAAGCTCATCATCATCGAAGTCGTCATCTTCAAAATCATCATCTTCATCATCAATTGAATCAAAAGTATAGAAGTCATCTTCTACATTGCCGAGGTCTTCATCAATTGCTTCGCAGAGTTCGGTAAGTTCATCAACCTGACCCTGAAGGTCTTCAACATACATGACCATCTCATTCATAACCTCTGCCATCTGAAGCAGAACCTTGCCTTCCTTTGTGGAATTGTCAATCTCAAGACCTGCAATAAGTCCCTGAAGGTATGACATTTTTTCTGTAAGCTTCATAAAAATCGCTCCCCCTTTTTTATAAATGAAAAATAATATTTCAACAGATTATCAGTACAATCTGTTAAGCACGTTCCATGTATTCGCCTGTTCTTGTATCAATTCTAATCATATCGCCTTCATTGATAAAGAGCGGAACTTTAACTTCTGCACCTGTTTCAAGAACAGCAGGCTTTGTAGCGTTTGTAGCTGTATCGCCCTTGAAACCAGGGTCTGTCTGAGTTACCTGAAGTTCAACAAAGAAAGGCGGTTCAACACCGAAAACCTTACCCTTGTATGAAAGAACCTTAACTTCCATATTTTCCTTTACAAATGCAAAGCTGTCGCCGAGAACTGACTTGCTGATTGGTTCCTGTTCATATGTTTCCATATCCATGAAGTAGTAAAGGTCGCCGTCTGCATAAAGATACTGCATATCTTTTCTTTCAACGAAAGCAGTAGGATATTTGTCTGTAGGGTTGAATGAACGTTCAACCACTGCACCTGTAATTACGTTCTTAAACTTTGTTCTTACAAAAGCAGCACCCTTACCCGGTTTTACGTGCTGGAATTCGATAACCTGAACAACGTTTCCATCGAGTTCAAATGTAATTCCGTTTCTGAAATCTCCTGCTGAAATCATAAAATAAATACCTCCAAGTTAAACTGATTAACGACTGTGAAATGCCGTTTCATGAATTTTTTGATTTTTATTAAAGTAAAATATCCTTAATTATATTTTACAATAAAATTGCATTTTTTGCAATACCTAAAATGAAATAATTTATAAACAAATGAGATTTTTCGGGCTTTCTGTAAAATTCATACAGCCATCTGATGATATTCTGACCATATCTTCAATTCTTATGCCGAATTTATCAGGAAGATATATCCCCGGTTCAATTGTAACAACTGCATTTTCAGGCAGAATTTTAGTTGATTTTGATGAAGCATTCGGAAATTCATGTATTTCCATTCCCACACCATGACCGAGAGAATGTCCGAAAGCGTCCCCATACCCTGCATCAGCAATTATATTCCTCGCAGATTTATCAAGTTCCATTCCGCTTATGCCTGCCCTTGCGGTTTCAAGACCTTTTTTCTGTGCAGTCAGGACTATATCGTATACATTCCGCATCTCATCTGTCGGACTGCCAACGCATATCGTTCTTGTCATATCGCTGTGGTAGCCTTCATATACAGCACCGAAATCCATAAGCACAAAATCGCCCTGCTTTACAATGTAATCCGATGGTACTCCATGCGGCATTGATGTATTTTTTCCCGCCAATGCGATTGTATCAAAGGAAATTGCCTCTGCCCCGTTTCTAAGCATATAATAATCCAGTTCAAGAGCAATTTCACGTTCGGATTTTCCTGCCTTTATAAAATTAAGAATATGAGCACACGCATCATCAGTAAGCTTTTGTGCAGATTTCATTTTCTGAATTTCATCATCGCTTTTCACCGAACGCATATCATATATGGCATCACTAAGCTTATTTGATGTATCAAATTCATAATCGGAAAGTTTCTCTTTTAATGAATTAAGACGGCTTATAGTCATTTCCTCGGCTTCAACCGAGATTGTATGTGTATTATGCTTTTCAAGAAGCTGTTTAATCTGTTTGTACATATCATCAAGCAGAATTACCTCACAGTCATTGACAGTATTCCTTGCCTTTTCGATATATCTGAAATCTATAAGCAGATAAGCATTTTCCTTAAAGCAGAGTAGAATTCCTGCCGAAGATTTCATACCTGTAAAATATCTCCTGTTTATATCGGAAGCTATAACCGCACAATCCGAGCCGTCAGGAATGGCTCTCATAAGTTTTTCAATATTTGTCATATCAAACACGCTTTCATTACTTTTCAATCATATTACAAAGACCTGTCATTGCAAGCATATAGCTGTCCAGTCCGAAGCCGGAAATACTTCCTCTGCATACCGGTGCGATAACCGAATTTGAACGGAATTCATCTCTTGCAAAAACATTGCTTATATGCACCTCAATACATGGTATTTTTATTGCTGATACAGCGTCCCTTATTGCATAGCTGTAATGAGTATATGCACCTGCATTTATAGCCACACCGTCAAATTTCTTTCTTGCGTCATGAAGCTTGTCAATGATAGCTCCCTCATGGTTTGACTGGAATATCTCACATTCAACGCCGAGTTCATCGGCTTTCTGCATAATCATTTTATTTAGATTTTCAAATGAAACCTCTCCGTAAATCCCAGGCTCACGCTCTCCTAAAAGATTGAGATTAGGACCATGTATAACAAGAATTTTCTTTTTCATATATTATAACCTCCTGTTCAATGTGAGTTTGACAACTCAAAAGAAAAAGTTTTTGCCCAGCTTTTTTCAAAAAGCTGGTGGTTTCCAAAGGCAAAGCCTTTGGTCGCCGTCCGCAGACGGCGAAACTCCAAGGGGTGTGGGGGCGAAGCCCCTGCCCAAACATCGTTCAAAAAAGTTTTTTGTCAAACTTTTTCCAAAAAAAGTTTGTGCGAACG
>JBJEQS010000396.1:0-5217 GCA_051881875.1 Oscillospiraceae bacterium | reverse complement strand
AAGTTTTTTGTCAAACTTTTTCCAAAAAAAGTTTGGGCGGCTGAAAGCCGCCTGACGAAATCACCAATAAGTCGCAATGGGCGAACGCAGTTCGTCCCTACAGAGCAAAAAAAGTTTGAGCGATTGAAAGCCGCCTGATTTGCTGATATTCATAAAAGGGGGAGATTTTTATGTATAAATTCAGAAAAGCTTCCGATGAGGATAAGGAAATATCTGACAATCTTACCTGTAGTGGAACATGGATATACGGTGCTGTTGCAGGCGAAGAAAAATATGCTCTTTTCCTCGGAAAAATGATTGCTCTTTTCGGTGATTCGGGCAATATGTCAGATGACTGGGAGAATATGTATTCCTATGATATTATTGCCGAAGATGAACAGGGAAACAAACTCGGAATTGAGATTTATCATGGTCCGGGCGGACCTTCGTTTGCAATTCCGACAGATTATGACGATATTGACACTGCTCCTTATCAGCAGGCTGCAAAGGAACTTGTTGAATATATCGAAAAGGCTGAGCCTGCCGATTATGTATGGGAAAGCGTTTATTATGACATTCCTGCAAACGTAAAATATACAGTAAAAGACGGCAGGGCTTATGTCGAAAGTAAAATTTCGGAAGAAGATATGTAAGGTTAATTCTGCGGATATTTTTCCGCTGTAAATATAAAATTCTTTAAAATCTTATTTTTTGAAGGGAATGGTAAAATTGTCTTTATTCAATCAGGGTGAAAAAGCGTATCTGCTGCTTTCAGACGGCACTGTCCTTGAGGGCATCTCATGCGGTGCAAAGGGTACGTCTTTCGGAGAGGTAGTATTTACTACCGGTATGACAGGTTATCAGGAAACTCTTACAGACCCCAGCTATTACGGGCAGATTGTAACCCAGACTTTTCCGCTTATAGGAAATTACGGCGTTAATGATGAGGATTTTGAATCCGAAAAATCATATGTAAGCGGTTATATAGTGCGTGAATGGTGCAATTCCCCTTCAAATTTTCGTATGCAGGGCGGAATAGATGAATTCCTTAAAAAGCAGAATATTATAGGCATACATTCAGTCGATACACGCTCGCTTACAAGAAAAATCCGTGAATATGGTGTTATGAACGGCGTTATTACAACAGAAAATGTCTATGAGAAAAAAGATGAACTTCTGAAAATGGTTAAGGAATACAGAATTACTGACGCTGTGAAAAATACATCTGTAAAGGAAATAAAGCGTTATAATGCCGAAAATGCAAAGCTTACAGTTGCACTTATCGACCTCGGCTACAAGTTCAATATCAGAAATGAACTCTTAAAGCGTGGCTGCAATGTGCTTGTTGTACCATGCACTGTAACTGCGGAGGAGATGAAGAATATCGCTCCTGACGGCATTATGCTTTCAAACGGCCCCGGTGACCCTGCCGACAATGGCGATATTATTGCAAATATCGCTGAAATAGCAAAGCTTGGTATTCCGATATTCGGCATATGCATGGGACATCAGCTTATGGCTCTTGCTCATGGTGCAAGAACAGAAAAGCTTAAATACGGTCACAGAGGTGCTAATCAGCCTGTTATCGACCTTGCTCTTGACAGAACCTTTGTAACAAGTCAGAATCATGGCTATGCAGTTGTTTCGGACAGCGTTGACAGCAGTATTGCAGAAGTTTCACATATCAATGCAAATGACAAGACCTGCGAGGGTGTACGCTATAAAAATGCAAAGGCATTTACAGTGCAGTTCCATCCGGAAGCTCATGGAGGGCCTCTCGATACGGCATATTTGTTTGATGAGTTTATTGATATGATGGAGGGAAAATAATCATGCCTTTGAAAAATAATATTAAGAAAGTTCTCGTTATCGGTTCAGGCCCTATCGTTATCGGACAGGCCGCCGAATTTGACTATGCCGGCACTCAGGCTTGCAGAGCATTAAAGCAGGAGGGACTTGAGGTCGTTCTCATAAATTCAAATCCTGCTACTATCATGACTGATAAGGCTATGGCTGATAAGATTTATATTGAGCCTCTTACACTTGATGTTGTAAAGAGAGTTATCGAAATCGAAAAGCCTGACAGCGTTCTTTCAACTCTCGGCGGACAGACTGGTCTTACACTTTCAATGCAGCTTGCAGAGGAGGGCTTCCTTGAAAGCCATAATGTACAGCTTCTCGGTGCTAATCCTGAAACTATCCATAAGGCTGAGGACAGACAGGCTTTCAAGGATACTATGGAAAAAATCGGCGAGCCATGTATTCCGTCAAAGGTTGTTGAAAATATAGAAGATGCGGTTGATTTCGCAAAGACTATAGATTATCCGGTTATAGTACGTCCTGCGTTCACTCTCGGCGGAACAGGCGGAGGCATTGCATACAATGAGGAGGAACTCCGTGATATTGCAAAGAATGGTTTAAGACTTTCTCCTATAACCCAGATACTCGTTGAAAAATGTATAAGCGGCTGGAAAGAGATTGAATTTGAAGTTATCCGTGACAGCAAGGGGAATGTTATCACAGTATGTTCAATGGAAAACTTCGACCCTGTTGGCGTTCACACAGGTGACAGTATTGTTATCGCTCCTGCGGTTACACTTACTGACAGGGAATATCAGATGCTCCGTACTGCCGCTATAAATATAATTTCTGAACTCAAGGTTGAGGGCGGCTGCAACTGTCAGTTTGCACTGCACCCCGAAAGCTTTGAATATGCTGTAATTGAGGTAAATCCGAGAGTTTCACGTTCATCTGCACTCGCATCAAAGGCAACAGGTTATCCTATCGCAAAGGTTGCCGCTAAAATTGCTGTCGGATATACTCTTGATGAGATTATCAATCAGGTTACAGGCAAGACATATGCCTGCTTTGAACCTGCACTCGACTATGTTGTTGTTAAATTTCCAAAGTGGGCATTTGACAAGTTTGTATATGCCAAGAGAACTCTCGGCACTCAGATGAAGGCAACAGGCGAGGTTATGGCTATCGGTACAAGCTTTGAGCAGGCTATGATGAAGGCTGTGCGTTCGATTGAACTCGGTGTTGATTCCATGAATATGAAAAAATATGAGGATATGCCTTTTGAGGAACTCATGGAAAAGCTTAAAACTGTTGATGATGAACGCTCATTTCAGGTTTATGAGGCGCTCAAGCGTGGAGTTACCATTGAGGAAATGCATAAGCTCACTATGATTGATGAATGGTTTTTAAGCAAGCTTATGAACCTTATCGAGCTTGAAAGATGGCTCGCTGACGGTGAACTCACTGTTGAAAAATATGAAACTGCAAAGCGTTATGGCTATCTTGATACAACTATCGAAAGAATGTCAGGTCAGAAATGCCCCGAAAGAAAGAGAGCCGTATTCAAGATGGTTGATACCTGTGCAGGTGAATTCAAGGCTGAAACTCCTTATTTCTATTCAACCTATGATGAGGAAAATGAGGCTGAACAGTTCATTAAGCGTACCGATACAGGCAAAAAGAAAATCATCGTATTCGGTTCAGGTCCTATAAGAATAGGTCAGGGAATTGAATTTGACTACTGTTCTGTTCATTGTGTATGGTCACTTAAAGAACTCGGATACGAAGCAGTTATCTGCAACAATAACCCGGAAACTGTTTCAACTGATTTCGATACAGGCGACAGACTTTATTTTGACCCTCTTACAAAGGAGGATGTTGAATCTATCATTGAAACCGAAAAGCCATACGGCGTTGTTGTACAGTTCGGCGGTCAGACTGCCATAAAGCTTACAAGACATCTTGCTGATATGGGAGTAAATATACTCGGAACATCAGCAGACAGCATTGATGCCGCTGAGGACAGAGAACGTTTTGATGAACTTCTTGAAAAATGCGGTATTCCACGTCCGGAGGGCTTCACTGTAATGACTACGGAAGAAGCCGTTGAAGTTGCTGATAAGCTTGGCTATCCTGTACTTCTCAGACCATCATACGTTCTCGGCGGTCAGAATATGATTATCGCACATTCTGAAAAAGATGTTGTTGAATACATGGGAATTATTACAAGGACAATGATTGAAAATCCTGTTCTTATTGATAAGTACATGATGGGTACGGAGGTTGAGGTTGATGCCATATGTGACGGCAAGGACTTTCTTATCCCCGGAATTATGGAGCATATCGAACGTGCAGGCGTACATTCGGGCGACTCAATTTCAGTATATCCTGCACAGACTCTTTCAAAGCGTATAAAAGAAACGATTATTGACTATACTAAGAAACTGGCACTTGCTCTCAATGTAGTCGGACTTGTTAATATTCAGTATGTTGTATATAATAATGATGTGTATGTAATCGAGGTAAATCCACGTTCATCAAGAACTGTTCCTTATATCAGCAAAGTTACGGGAATACCTATGGTTGATATTGCGACAAGACTTATGCTCGGACAGTCACTCGCTGAACAGGGTTACGGAACAGGACTTTATCCGTCAGGAGATTATGTTGCAGTAAAAGTGCCTGTATTCAGCTTTGAAAAGCTCCATGACGTTGACACAATGCTCGGCCCTGAAATGAAATCAACAGGTGAATGTCTTGGAATTGCAAAGACATTTGAGGACGCATTGCTCAAAGGTCTTACAGCCGCAGGATATGACCTGAAAATTGAGGGCGGTGTACTTATTTCGGTAAGAGATTCCGATAAGCAGGAGATTATCCCGATAGCAGACAAATTCTCTCAGATGGGATTTGAACTCTATGGAACAAGCGGTACAGCAAGCGTTCTCAACAGAAATATGATTGCTACAAACTGCGTTAAAAAGATTTCAGATGAGGGACACCCTGAACAGCAGAGTGTAATATCACTGCTTGAAAGCGGAAAAATCCACTATGTTATTTCAACATCTGCAAAGGGAAGAATTCCTGCCCGTGACAGCGTTAAGATGAGAAGAAAATCGGTTGAGCGTTCAATATGCTCACTCACAGCGATTGATACAGCAAAGGCACTGGCGAATGTTCTCATGTCAAAGAGAAGAATTGATGATGTGGAACTCGTTGACATAACCGAGATTTAGCGGCAAGGTGTCGCTGCCAGTTTTGAGTATCAACCTTATTCAAGCGGTCGGGTAGGTATAAAACGAACCAACAAAATAAAGCCCGAAACCAAAAGTTTTTCTCCAGCTTTTTTCAAAAAGCTGGTGGGGTCAAGGGGCGAAGCCCTTGTCGCCGTCCGCAGACGGCGAAATTCCAAGGGGGTGCGGGGGCGAAGCCCCTGCC
>JBJEQS010000395.1:0-5221 GCA_051881875.1 Oscillospiraceae bacterium | reverse complement strand
CTGGTATATTTATATTATACCACATTGTCTAACAAAAGGGGAGCATTTCAAAAATCAGCAGGTACTTCATTTTATTTTTTGAGGATTTGAGGTTGACTTGATTTTAATTATGCCATAAGCAGCTTCTGAAGATAAACATAATCAAACACGTTTATCACTTCATCATTATTGAAATCAGCATATTTTATCTGTTCGCCGTCCAGTTCAGATATTCCAAGTATATGTCTTTTCATAATAAGGGCATCGGAAACATTCACAGCACCGTCATTGTTTATATCGTCAAACAAACGTTCAGGCTGTTCAGGAGTTGATATATCCTCATGCTCCTTGCTGTTGTAAATTCTCTCATATTCAGCTTTTAACTGCTGGTCTTCAAGCTTGTATGTTTCACGATTGTAATGTCCGCCCGGAGTTGCCCATAATACAGGACACATATCCCTTGAATATGCAGCTTCACATACAGATGAAAGGAAAAGTCTTACTGAATCGGGTTCTTTATTTTTTATAGGACAGCCGTATTCGCCTATGATTACAGGGATACCATTATCAACAAATGTGTTTTTCATCATATCCATATTTGCTGCAAGCTCCTGAAATTCCGCATCAGTTCCCCATGTTGAAGAAGCTGTGCCCCAGTCAGCATCTTCTTCAAGTATGGCAAATCCTGCCGGAGTGTAGTAATGTACTGATACTGCACAGCGGTTTGCAGGGTCGGAGGGCATTTTGAAAAGACTGTCACAGGTGAGAGTTATATCTGTATTATATCCCGAAATAAGAAGATGACGTTCAGCGTTGTTTCCGCCGGAATTTCTTACAACATCGACAAATTTCTGATTTATTTCATTTACAAGCTGATATGATTCATCCTTGCCTTCAGTACCGCCCCATCTGTTCCAGAGTTCATTCCAGCCGAGTTCTTCGTTCTGTGATTCAAACATGAGATAATCGCCGTAATCCTTGAAATTTTCGGAAATCTGTGTCCACATGGTTTCATAACGCTTCATGCACTCATCTTTATTATTATAGAATTCATTTACCCAGCCGTTATCCCAGTGAATATTGATAATTGCGTACATTCCGGATTCGATTGTCCAGTCAACAATCTGCTGAATTCTTGCTGTCCATTCAGCATCTATTGTATATGTACCATCATCTGCCATTCTGTTTGACCATGCAACAGGAATTCTTAAAACACCGAATCCCTCATCGGCATATCCCTGAATCATTTCCTTTGTAACAATGGGACTGCCCCATGCTGTTTCATAGGCTGAAACAGAGCCGTCACTCCACTGGGCAATCCAGTCACCACAGGATTCAAAGGTGTTTCCAAGATTGATACCAAGTCCCATATCTTCGACAATCTGCATAGTTGTTACATCACGCATACTGCCTTCGGTTACTGCTTCGGCAGTAAGAACAGGCATTTCGGGGATTATCGGTAATGTGGTTATTGCGAGAGTACAGGCACAAAGTATGGAAGTAATTATTTTTTTCATAGTCATCCTCCTAAAATTTATAATTAAAATTACCATTTAAATCATTATACTACTATTTTACCATACTTTTCTGTATTAATCAAGAGAAAATATGCAGAAACAGTGAATAAAATAAATATGTTTTCTATTGCTCTGTTTTATATGATGTTTATACAAATCCGATTGCTGTATATTCAGATAACAGGAAATAATACATTGCTGAAATTTTTTGAGTTTTTTTGCTGTATTATCTTGAAATTTCCCTGAATATATGATAACATATAAAGGATAGAAACTTTTCGCCATACAGTTTCTGTGTGATTCATATATCTGCATATTTTATCATTCGGAGAGATATTGTGCGGATAAATTTATGCTGCTTCATGCGGCGGACAGGAGATATAAACATATGCCAAAAAAACAAGATATCAATAAGATTATGATTATTGGTTCAGGTCCTATCATTATCGGTCAGGCCTGTGAATTTGACTATTCAGGCACTCAGGCGTGCAAGGCACTCCGTCAGCTCGGATATGAAATAGTTCTGGTCAACTCAAATCCTGCAACTATCATGACTGACCCTGATGTTGCTGACATTACCTATATTGAACCGCTCAATATAGACAGACTTACTCAGATTATTGAAAAGGAACGTCCTGATGCACTTCTTCCTAACCTCGGAGGACAGTCAGGTCTTAACCTCTGTTCAGAGCTTTCAGCAGCAGGTGTTCTCGATAAATACAATGTCAAGGTTATCGGTGTTCAGGTTGATGCCATTGAACGCGGCGAAGACCGTATGGAATTCAAGAAAACCATGAATAAGCTTGGTATAGAAATGGCTCGCAGTGAAATTGCCTGCACGGTTGATGAAGCTGTTGCAATCGCTGAAAAGCTTAAATATCCTGTTGTTCTTCGTCCGGCATATACAATGGGCGGAGCAGGAGGCGGTCTTGTATACAATGTTGATGAGTTAAAGACAGTATGTGCAAGAGGTCTTCAGGCAAGCCTTGTAGGTCAGGTTCTCGTTGAGGAGTCAATCAGCGGCTGGGAGGAACTTGAACTTGAAGTTGTTCGTGATGCGGAAAATAATATCATCACAGTATGCTTTATTGAAAATATCGACCCAATCGGTGTTCATACAGGTGATTCATTCTGTTCGGCTCCTATGCTTACAATATCGGAAGATGTACAGAAGGAACTCCAGCGTCAGTCATACAAAATTGTTGAAGCAATCGAGGTTATCGGCGGCTGTAACTGTCAGTTTGCACATGACCCTGAAACAGGCAGAATAGTTGTTATTGAAATAAATCCCCGTACCTCACGTTCATCAGCACTCGCTTCAAAGGCAACAGGTTTCCCGATAGCACTTGTTTCAGCAATGCTTGCCTGCGGTCTTACACTTAAAGAAATCCCATGCGGAAAGTACGGCACACTTGACAAATATGTTCCTGACGGTGATTATGTAGTTATCAAATTTGCCCGCTGGGCATTTGAAAAATTCAAGGGTGCAGAAGATAAGCTTGGTACTCAGATGCGTGCCGTAGGTGAGGTTATGAGCATCGGCAAAACATATAAGGAAGCATTCCAGAAAGCAATAAGAAGCCTTGAAACAGGTCGTTACGGACTTGGATTTGCTAAAAACTTCAATGAGCTTTCAAAGGAGGAACTTCTTCAGAAACTCAATGCTCCTACAAGTGAACGTCAGTTTATAATATACGAAGCACTCCGCAAAGGTGCTGATATTGAAGAAATATATCGTCTTACAAAGATTAAGCACTGGTTCCTTGAACAGATGCTTGAACTGGTTAACGAAGAAAATGCACTTATTGCAATGAAAGGTTCAGTACCCGAAAAAGATATACTGCGTCAGGCTAAACTTGATGGTTTCAGTGACCGTTATCTCAGCCAGATTCTTGAAGTGCCGGAAGAAGATATAAGAAATGCAAGAAATTCATACGGCATCAAGGAAGCTTGGGAGGGCGTTCATGTAAGCGGTACTAAGGACGCTACATATTACTACTCAACATATCATCTTGATGAGGACAGGAGTCCTGTAAATACAGACAAGCCAAAGGTTATGATACTCGGCGGCGGTCCTAACCGTATCGGTCAGGGTATTGAATTTGACTACTGCTGTGTTCATGCCGCACTTGCTCTCAAGAAACTCGGTTTTGAATCAATCATTGTAAACTGCAATCCTGAAACAGTTTCAACAGATTATGATACATCAGACAAGCTTTATTTTGAACCTCTTACACTTGAAGATGTTCTCAGTATCCATGAAAAAGAAAAGCCTGTCGGCGTAATCGCACAGTTCGGCGGTCAGACACCTCTCAATCTTGCAGCAGACCTCAAGAAGAATGGTGTAAATATCCTCGGAACAACTCCTGAAACAATTGACCTCGCTGAAGACAGAGATAATTTCAGAGCCATGATGGATAAGCTTGGAATTCCAATGCCTGAATCAGGTATGGCAGTAAATGTTGATGAGGCTCTGGAAATCGCCAACCGTATCGGCTATCCTGTAATGGTTCGTCCGTCATACGTTCTCGGAGGACGTGGCATGGAAATCGTCCACGATGATGAAATGATGAGAGTATATATGTCAGCAGCCGTTGGTGTTACACCTGACAGACCTATTCTTATCGACAGATTCCTCAATCATGCTACCGAATGTGAAGCTGATGCAATATCAGACGGCACAAACTGCTTTGTTCCGGCTGTTATGGAGCATATCGAACTTGCAGGCGTTCATTCAGGCGACTCAGCTTGTATACTTCCTGCAAAAAATCTTACAGCTGAACAGATTGCAACTATCAAGGATTATACAAAACGTATCGCTGTTGAAATGAATGTATGCGGTCTTATGAATATGCAGTATGCCATTGAAGGCGATACAGTATATGTTCTTGAAGCAAATCCGAGAGCATCAAGAACAGTACCGCTTGTATCAAAGGTATGCAATATAAATATGGTCAAGATTGCCACTGAAATAATGACAGCTGAATTTACAGGCAAAAAATCACCTGTTCCGGAGCTTAAAGACCGTATAATCAAGCATTACGGAGTTAAGGAAGCTGTATTCCCGTTCAATATGTTCCAGGAGGTTGACCCTGTACTCGGACCAGAAATGCGTTCAACAGGTGAGGTTCTCGGAATATCAGAATCATTCGGCGAGGCTTACTGCAAGGCTCAGGAAGCTACACAGGTTAAGCTTCCGACAGAAGGCACAGTTCTCCTCAGCGTATGCGACAGAGATAAGTCTGAGCTTCTTGAAATTGCAAAGTCATTCAGTGAAATCGGCTTTAAGATTATGGCAACAGGAAAAAGCTATGAAATGATTGTTGAAGCAGGAATTGAAGCTGAACACGTCTTCAAGCTTTATGAGGGCGGACGTCCTAATATCACCGATAAGATTGCAAATAAGGAAATTCAGCTTATCATAAATACTCCTGCCGGAAAAACAAGTATATACAATGACAGCTATATCCGTCAGGCAGCTATTAAAAACAGAATTCCTTATATTACAACTATGGCTGCTGCAAAGGCAAGTGCTGAGGGCATAAAGGCTATGAAGCAAAACCGCAATATCGGCGTTAAGTCACTTCAGGCATTCCATACTGAAATAAAATGATTATAATTATCAGATAAATTCCTAAAAAAGTATCACGCAAAAAGGCTGCATAGAAAAATTGAACTGACCCCAAAAAGTTAGACAAAATTTTTCATGAATAATTATACAAAGC
>JBJEQS010000394.1:0-5274 GCA_051881875.1 Oscillospiraceae bacterium | reverse complement strand
TAAAAACCGGAGGCGGCAACTTGCCGCTTGAAAAAAAGCTGGGCAAAAACTTTTATTTTCGGTTTTAGCTTTATTTCAACATTTTGCACACTACTCGACCTCTTTTATACTGACACTAAGTTGATATATAAGGTAAGTCGAATATAATTGATTGCCGCAAAGAAAAATATTGACTAAACACCGGAGGCGGCACCTTGCCGCTGCTGTCAGTCAAGTGAAGAATCGCCATTCTGTGAAAACAGTCTGATAATTTCAATCCTCAATGCACCATGCTCTTTCATTTCAAGGTTTTCGTCCTTGTCAATAATCTGCTGTGCAGTTTTCTGTGTAAGCTTCACAAGTTCCATATCATTCGTCATATCAGCAATTTTAAGCGGCGGCAGACCATGCTGTTTCTGTCCGAAGAAATCCCCCGGCCCTCTCATTTTCAAATCCTCCTCGGATATTTTAAAGCCGTCTGATGTACTGCTCATTATCTTTGCACGATGTATGCTCTCCTCGCTCAGATTATCCGTTATAAGTATACAATAACTCTTTTCATTTCCACGTCCTACACGACCTCTCAGCTGATGAAGCTGTGACAGTCCGAATCGGTCTGAATTTTCAATAAGCATTACCACCGCATTGGGAACGTCCACTCCTACTTCAATTACAGTAGTGGACACAAGTAAATCTATTTCACCGTCCTTGAATTTCTGCATTATGCTATCCTTTTCAGCAGACGGCATTTTGCCATGCAGAAGCCCTACTCTGTATCCGCTGAAATCATTCTGACTTATTTCATCGGCATATGCACATACCGATTGCAAATCGCTGTCACTTTCCTCAATCATAGGACATACGATATATGCCTGTCTGCCCTTGTCAATATGACCTTTTATGAAATTAAATGCTCTTTTACGCATTTTGCTTGTTACGGCATATGTTTCAATGGGAATTCTGCCTTTTGGAAGTTCATTGAGTATGGATATATCCAAATCGCCGTAAATTATAAGTCCGAGAGTTCTGGGAATAGGAGTTGCTGACATTACAAGCTTATGAGGACTTTCACCTTTCATGGCAAGAGCATTTCTCTGTGAAACACCAAAGCGGTGCTGTTCGTCTGTTATAACAAGTCCGAGATTTTTATATTCAAGATTTTTCTGTATAATCGCATGAGTTCCGACTATAAGCGAAAATTCTCCGTCTGCAATACGCTGTTTTATATCATTTTTCTGTTTCTGCGTCATTGAGCCTGTGAGAAGGCATACTTTCATGCCTAATGGCTCTAAGAATGATGAAAGTGTATTGTAATGCTGTGTGGCAAGTATTTCTGTCGGAGCCATCAAGGCACTCTGACAGCCGTTCTTATGTGCAAAATATATTGCTCCTGCGGCAACGGCAGTTTTACCGCTTCCGACATCTCCCTGCAAAAGTCTGTTCATAGGCTCATTGCGGCATAAATCGGCTGTAATTTCCTTTATGGCTTCAAGCTGTGCATTTGTCATGGTGAACGGCAGATTATCCGTAAAATCGCTTATATCGGTATCAGGATTCATAATATATCCTGTTTTCTGCCTGTTGCGTCTTTTCAGCATAAGCATACCCAGCTGTAATTTAAGCAGTTCATCAAATGCAAAGCGGTATCTTGCCCTGTGCATCATCTCCATGCTTTCGGGAAAATGTATATTTTTTATTGCATCAGGGAGTATCATAAGGTTATTTTCCTTTATGATATAATACGGCAGTATCTCAACAGGCTCGCTTTCAAGGATTTTCAGAGCCTCCAGCATATTATTCTGCATTACATTGTTTGTAATGCCCTCTGTAAGATGATATACCGGCTTTATAAGATTTTTCTGATTTATTGTGACTATCTGCGGAGAATTCATTTCCTTTTTCATAGTAAGCGGATTTTCGGTAACACGTCCATAGAAATAGTATTCATATCCCTCAGAAATCGAATCAAAGGCATAAGCTGTATTAAAAAATGTTATTATAATCTCCTCGCCTGTGCAGTCCTGTGCAGACGTCTTATATATTGAAAGACCTTTTCTTATAATCTTCGGAGGAAATTTCCTTATTATCCTGCACTTTATAACGTTATATTCATCAACTGTTGTATCGGCTATTTTCAGCGGATTTGTATAATCAACATAGCTTTTGGGATAATGGAAAAAAAGTTCATATGGTGTTGAAATTCCGAGCTTCTCATATTTTGAAGCCCTCACCTTTCCTACTCCTTTAAGAGTGCTGATATTCTTAAAAAGATTAGCCATAAAAATAACCGTCCTTTTCATCATAATAACGCAATAAATATATAAATAATTATATCATAAATACACATTTTTTACAATAGCTGTATCTATCGTTTATATCGTTGTTTTCAACATTTTTATATTGATTTTGCTTGACTTATATGTCACTTTGTTATATAATTAAAATGATTAACAGACCTTCTATAAACTTTACATATGGTCTTAAAAAAAATATATTTGATACAGGAGTGAATATGATGAACAATAATACTGTATATGAAAACCGGGAACTTTCATGGCTCAAATTCAATGAACGTGTACTTGAAGAAGCTCAGTGCAAAGATGTTCCGCTGCTTGAAAGACTTACATTTGCAACCATATTTCAGACAAATCTTGATGAATTTTTCATGGTAAGAGTCGGCTCACTCTTTGACCAGATGATTATTGACAGAAAAAAACGTGAAAATAAAACAAATATGACCTCCGAGGAACAGCTTGATGCAATATTTTCAAGAGTATGTGAGCTTGAAGCCGTAAAGGATAAGGCATACAAGGATATAATGCAGAGCCTTAAAGCATACGGCGTTGAACAGCTGAATTTCAGCAATATTACAGCTGATGAGGAAAAATATCTCAGTCTTTATTTCAAGCATGATGTAAAGCCTTTGCTCTCTCCGCTGATAATAGACAAAAGACACCCTTTCCCGTTTTTACAGAATAAGGATATATACATTGCCGCACATCTTGAATCAAAGACCGGCATAAAAATAGGAATACTCCCTGTCAGCAATATCATAAAACGACTTATTTTTCTCAATAAGGACAACCTCAGATTTATGCTTTCAGAAGAACTTATCCTCCACTATGTTGCTGATGTATTTGAAAATTACAAGGTTCTTGACAAAACTCTCATACGCATTACAAGAAATGCCGACATAAACGTTGAAGAAGCTCTTTTCGACCATGACATTGATTTCAGGGACGCTATGGAGGAACTTATCAAAAAGCGTAAAAAGCTTATGCCTGTGCGTTTGCAGATAAGCAGAAATTTCAATGCACCTGCTCTTAAATATCTGTGTGACAAGCTTGATATATCTGAAAAACAGATTTTCCATTCAAAAACTCCCCTTGACCTGTCATTCGGATTTCAATTTGCTGATTTGCTTGATGATGAGGAACTCAGATACAGCAAGCTGATTCCGCAGCAGCCGTCATGCATAAATAATTATGAACCGATGATTCCGCAGATTAAACGCAAAGACATAATGCTCAGCTATCCGTTTGAAAGCATAAACAATTTCATAAGACTGCTCTTTGAAGCGGCTGATGATGATAATGTACTCTCGGTAAAGATAACTCTTTACCGACTGGCAAGAAACAGCCGTATAATCGAGGCTCTTGTAAGGCTTGCCGAAAGAGGAAAAAGCGTACTTGTACTTGTTGAACTTCGTGCAAGATTTGATGAGGAAAATAACATCGGCTGGTCAAAGAGATTACAGCGGGCAGGCTGTACTGTAATATACGGCCCGCCGAACCTTAAAGTACATTCAAAACTTCTTCTCATTACAAGAAAAATCGGCGACACCATTGAATATATAACTCAGGTGGGAACAGGAAACTATAATGAAAAAACATCAACTCTCTATACCGACCTTTCAATTATGACTTCCGATATTGAAATAGGTCTTGAAGCAAATACCGTTTTCAATGCTCTTGCTCTGGGAAATCTCGTTGAAAATACAAAGTATCTTCTTGTTGCTCCGAACTGTCTGCAAAACAAGATTACTGCAATGATTGATGAACAGATTGAACTTGCAAGACAGGGAAAGCCTGCATATATCGGTGCAAAAATAAATTCATTATCCGATAAGGTGATTATTGACAAGCTTATTGAAGCTTCATGCGAAGGCGTAAGAGTTGAACTTATTGTAAGAGGATTATGCTGTCTGAAAGCAGGTGTTGACGGATTTACCGAAAATATTTCCATAACAAGCATAGTAGGACGCTTTCTTGAACACAGCCGCATATATATATTCGGTGCAGGAAGCAGCAGAAAAATTTATATAAGTTCCGCAGATTATATGACAAGAAATACTGTATGTCGTGTGGAAGTCGCTCTGCCTGTGCGTGATGCTGACATAAGACAGAGATTATGGGATATGTTCTGCACAATGCAGAAGGATAATGTCAAGGCAAGAATTCAGACTCCTGACGGTAAATATATCCGCAAACAGAACAATCTTCCGCCGCTTGATTCACAGATGTATTTCTATGAACAGGCATACAAGAGAGCAGAGGATTATAACAGAACCCATAATGTTCAGAAAAGCTCTGACAGAATTATTGAAACTCCTGTAAACCGTTTTTATGAAGAATTCCTTAAACAGTAACCGCGGCAAGTTGCCGCCTCCCCTTTTTAGTCAATATTTTTCTTTATGTTAGTCAATAATATGAACTTACCTGACAAATAACCATATATCAGCATAAAAGCGGTCGGGTAATGTACAAAATGAACCAATAAAGCAAAGTAGCGAAACTAAAAGTTTTTGCCCAGCTTTTTTCAAAAAGCTGGCGGCAAGTTGCCGCCTCCCCTTTTTAGTCAATATTTTTCTTTATGTTAGTCAATAATATGAACTTACCTGACAAATAACCATATATCAGCATAAAAGCGGTCGGGTAATGTACAAAATGAACCAATAAAGCAAAGTAGCGAAACTAAAAGTTTTTGCCCAGCTTTTTTCAAAAAGCTGGCGGCAAGTTGCCGCCTCCGGTTTTTAGTCAATATTTTTCTTTTTATGGGAGTCAATAATATAAACTTACCTGACAAATAACCATATATCAGCGTGAGTTCAATGGTTTAATTTTTGTAGTGGCGACCATTGGTCGCCCTTTATGGTTTTATGGGAAATTTCATCAGGCGGCTTTCAGCCGCCCAAACTTTTTTTGGAAAAAGTTTGACAAAAAACTTTTTTGAACGAATTAAAAGGCAGGGGCTTCGCCCCCGCACCCCCGTTTCGCTCATTCGAGCGACCAAAGG
>JBJEQS010000393.1:0-5310 GCA_051881875.1 Oscillospiraceae bacterium | reverse complement strand
ACCAAAGGCTTTGCCTTTGGAAACCACCAGCTTTTTGAAAAAAGCTGGGCAAAAATTTTTATTTTCGTTGCTTTATTTACTTATAACTTTTTTTCTTATGGCTCGACCACAAAATAAACATAATACTGAAAAAATGGCGGCGGCAACTTGCCGCAAAAAAAACGCCCGAAAAAATTCGGACGTTTAATTTTTGATTATTGCTTACAGCCTTATCAGTTATAAGATATTTCAACAAACGGCGATTTAAGACCGAGTGCATAACAGAGTTCATAACCCTTTACAGTGACCTGACCGTCAACGACTATTGAAGCCGCTATTCCGCCGTCACCTCTTACAATTGAGAACCAGTTTGCATAATTGTTTGAAAGCTTTATGCCAAGGTAATTCTGAACCTTGTATCTTACTGTATCAATGCTTAACTGCGTTGTGATATTGTAATTCGGGTCGCATATGCTGTCATATTCGCTTGGAACGCTCTTTAAATACGGGAGGTCAAGCTCGAATACATCTTTGCATGAGGCTGTATTTCCTGCACTTGATGCATAGAAGGGAGTAAGTGCAAGTTCGCCGTCATAGTAAACAGCAGTTCCGATTACCGAACGTACTATTTCAACGAGTTCAGCCGGCGGATTGCTTTTTATAGCCATACCGTTTGTATTGCCGCCGTTGTATTTGATATTTGTATAAGCTGCGATTGCCTGAGCCTTTATGGCTTCGGGGTTCATGCTTGTACCGATTTCGGCATAGCAGACCATTGAAACAATATTAAGGGGAGTGCCTGTTATACCTTTAACTGTTATGTATTCATTATAGGCTGTGCCTGTGTTTCCGAGAGTTGTTCCCGGATAGTAATGTGCAAGAATCTGTTTGTAATCATAGCCTGAATATGTAGCATAATAATTTGCACCATTCTGGCTCATACCGACTCCGTGGCCGTAGCCTGATGTTTTGAAGCAGAAGTGATTTGCCTTGACTTCTTCTGTATCTCTTACAACCTGCTGCGGAACAGGCAGACTGCTGTCTGCTGTTGTTGTCTGCTGTGAAGCAGTGTTGTTATCGGTTTTTGCCGTTGTATCATTATTGCTGATTTCGTCCGTTAAATCCGTCTGAATTTCAGCGGAGGGTTCTTCCTCCTCCTCATTAAGACCGCCCGGACAAAGATTTTCGTCATAGTCTGCAAGAACAGCCTTCCACCAGGTTGTTACTGCATAATCATCGGAAGTATTTTCTTCGTTATCTGTTTCATACTCACTTGTCTGACAGACCTGATTCTCGCTGAGTATTTCCGACTCATCAAGGGCATGGGTTGTTTCAACCATATCGTTTGCTGAGAATAAGAATGCTGAAGCAGCAGTCAGAGCCAATCCCAGAACGATACTTTTCAGTGGTATCTTATGATTCATAAATAAAAACTCCATCTTGAAATTCCGCTGTTATAAATGCTCCGTGTGTGCAATAAAGGGAATACGGAGGAGTTATCCAGCGTTTTTTTATTTCATCACACATTCTGCCGTACCGGCATAGGGGTCCTCGCCGTAACGGACACGTCTTGCAATAGTAACAAAACGAGTATGGTCAGCCGAGCTTCCGGAGTTACATGTTGAAAGCGACAGTATAGCATCGCCAAATTTCAGGTCAACGCCTGTGGTAAATATTGAATGAGAATCCACCTTTTCTTTGAAGTCATTAAATTCGCTTTCAGCATTACCCGACTGCAACATCGGAAAGTTGACGTAGTTCCAGAATTCAAAATCCGAGCCTGCCGCACCGTTTGCGAGTATGCAGGTATAGATTTTGTACTGGTAATCCTTATATAGTGAACTTAGTTCAATAAAAGGGTTTTCTTCATAGAAGCCGCTGTTTTTATAGCGGCGAAGCGTACTGAACATTGTACCGCTTGCCATATTGTGACCATATATCAACAGGTTGTCCGAGTTAGCATACTCGTCATCTGAGAATAAATTTCTGAAGTCCATGAATATATAGCCGTCAACTGACTTTTGCTTATTGAAATCGTGGTCAATGTAAAAATCGTTGTCTGTTGTCTGAAGAACAGCGTAGTCAACATTGGTATTGCTTATTCTTATCCAGCCCACAACGTCTGAATTTATTTTATGTGCTTCCTGAGCTTTCAGGTAAAGACCGCTGTGATACTCAGGTACAAGAGGCTGTGTAGTTGTTTCGGGAGGTTCAGTTTCCTCCGGCGGAGTAGTAACCGCTTCTGTTACTTCCACGATAGCCGGTTCGTCCTTTGGTTTTCCGAACACGAATACATACACTAAAACAAATGCCACAACCAGCACCGCTGCAGCTGAAATTATAATAATCTTCTTTGAATTTTTCGCCATACGTCATCACCTCTTAAAGACATCAGCCGTATGGAATGAATTCAGCATCAGGGTCGTAAGATTCATGCACCCTTATTGTATACCATATATCAGGCATAAGAGGATTTGGATTCTTACGAGCATTTTCAGTACCCTCCGTATCGGATTCGCCGTCACGCAGTTTTCTTGCCATTACAACAAAGCGTGAGTTGCTGAATTCCTGACTGCAAGTTGAAAGAGTAACAAGCTTGTCGCCGTATTTTACATCAACATCGTTAAGGATTAAGGTACGTCTTTTTACTTCATTCACAAAGTAATAAAATTCTTCCTCGGAGGCAAATTCTATATTGTTGTAATACTCAAAAACGTCGCCTCTTGAGGTATCCGCATCTGAAATGAAGCAGCCGAAAATTTTGTACTTTCCTTCTTCATAGTTGGAATTGACCTTTATGATTGGATGCTGCTGATAAAAGCTTATGTAATCGTCCTTCTTGTAGTTTCTCAGAGAACCGAACATTGAGCCGTCCTTCATATCGTGACCATAGATTACAAGGTTGTCCGACTGAAGACCCGGTTGAAAATTGCATCTCCAGTCCAGGAATATTGAGCCTGCCTTGGCTTCCTGATTCATAAAGTTGATATAAAGGTAATACTGTGACTCCTTTTCGGTTTTTTTCTGAACAATCGGGTAGCTGATAACAGTATCGGGGATTTCCACATATCCCACTGTATCCCTGTTTACAGCAAGAAGATTTTCAGCACCTGGAAGAAGCTTATATTCTTCCTCAGGGTTATCGTTCTGCACGACCTCCTGTTTATAGATGTCGGCAATTTCTCCGTAAATCTGACGGTTCTCATAGTTTTCATAAAAATACTCAAACAAGAGATATGCACATACTGCAAATATTGCAATAGATATCAGAAATACGATTTTTCGCAGTGATTCGAGTATTCCATCGCCCTGTGCCGGGAATATGTTTCCCATTGCTTCAGCGAGGACACTCTTTTGTTTCTTTCTTTTTTTAGATTTTCCAGCCATTTTATTGAACTTCCTCCATCAGTAATTGTTCTACAGTTTCAAACACGCATACAGCTGTACGCAGTCTGATAATATTTCTGTCTGTTTCGCCCTCTTTTCCAAGCTCAAGGAGTTTTGAAAATTCCCTGTCCCTGAATGAAAAGGCAATATATACCGTTCCGACCGGTTTTCCGGGAACTGCTCCCGTAGGTCCGGCTATTCCGGTAACAGAAACGCATAAATCCGCACCTGAAAAGCGTTTCATACCTTTTGCCATTTCTATGGCTGTCTGACTGCTGACTGCACCGTATTTTTCAAGTACAGAGTCCGGCACTCCGAGAACCTGATTTTTTATACGGTCAGAATAAGTACAGATACCTGTTTCAAAAACGCCCGATGCACCTGATACTGATGTTATCAGTTCTGAAAGCAGACCGCCAGTACAGCTTTCGGCGGTGGCTATATGGAGTCCGCTTAACGCTAATAATTTTACCACCTTTTCAGCAAGTATGTCAAGATTTTCACGCAACCTTTGCACATATTCCACATTTTTTTGGCTGATATCACTCATATTTATCTACTCCTTTCACAAAAATTTTATGCAAATAATAGCATATAATGTCAGAATTTAGTTATTGAAATCTGCCTTTATGAGCGTAAGCGATGTATTTTCGATAGCTTTTTTAAGTATTTCCGAAAAATCGAATTCTGCTTCAGCCGCTTCTATTTCTTTTATTGACGGCTTGGTTTTCGGGTGCTTCGGAGTAAATACTGTACAGCAGTCCTCATATGGAAGAATTGATGTTTCAAATGTATCAATTTTCCTTGCAATTTCAACTATTTCAGTCTTATCCATTCCGGCAAGCGGTCTGAATACAGGCATTTCGCATACAGCATCGGTACAAGCCATAGCCTTTAACGTCTGACTTGCGACCTGTCCCACGCTCTCCCCTGTTATGAGTGCAAGACATTCATCTTTTTCCGCAATTTTCTGAGCAATTCTCATCATAAATCTTCTCATTATTATTGTAAAGAATTCGGACGGACAGTTATCCTTTATAGCCTCCTGCATTTCAGTGAAAGGAACACAGAAAAATGCTATTGTGCCGCAGTATGGAGTAAGCTTGCGGCATAAATCCTCAACCTTCATTCTTGCTCTTTCAGATGTATACGGAGGGCTTTCAAAGTGAACCGCAGAAATATGTATACCACGCTTTGCCATCATATAAGCGGCAACAGGACTGTCGATACCTCCCGATATGAGCATCATAGCCTTGCCGCTGCTTCCGACAGGCAGACCGCCTGCACCTTTGATATTTTCAGCATGGATATAAGCGTGTTCATCACGGATTTCAACAGTTACAGTTATTTCCGGATTGATAACATTGACCTCAAGATTATCGAAACGGCTGAGCAGAAATCCTCCGAGTTCCCTGCATATTTCAGGGGATTTCATCGGAAATGTTTTGTCGGCACGTTTTGCAGTAACCTTGAATGTCTTTGCAAATGAAAGCGTATCCTCCAGATATTCAGCCGCCTTTTCGGCAATCGCATTGAAATCCTTGGGGGCAGATACAGCCTTGCAGAGTGCGGCTATGCCGAATACCTTTGAAAGTCTGTCCATAGCCTCGGTTATATCAGCCTCATCATTTTCCGGAATTATGTATATAGTTGACTGATGCTTTGAAAAGCTGTATTTTCCAGTTCCCTTTAATCTTCTTCTTATATTTTTTATGAGTATATCCTCAAATGTATTTTTATTCAGCCCTTTAAGAGCCATTTCGCCATATTTGGCAAGGATTATTTCCTGCATTTTATACCTCCTGCAAAATAATGTCTTACACATATTAATAATGTATAAATATCATACCACTGCACATAGTAAATGTCAAGTGCCGCTACAAATTAACCACGCAAATCAATTTTTAAAATAATGTGAGTTCGACAACCAAAAGACAAAAGTTT
>JBJEQS010000392.1:0-5350 GCA_051881875.1 Oscillospiraceae bacterium | reverse complement strand
ATATTTTCTTTTGGGGAAGAAACTTACCAAATTTCAATTGATTTGCGACACCACCCGGAATTTGCGCTGTTCGGGATAAAGCTGTATCTGTAACCAATTATTGATTTGTATAATGGTGAAGTTGTATCGTACAATCTTAGCCGTCATCCGAATCTTTTGCAGACAACAGATATGCTTGAAAAGGCGTTTGCAAAAATTCCGGATAACACAAATCTTATTCTGCATTCAGATCAAGGCTGGCAGTATCAGCATAAGCATTACCAGAAAGTGCTGGAAGATAAAGGGATTAGGCGAAGTATGTCGCGAAAAGGCAACTGTCTTGACAATGCCTGTGCCGAAAACTTTTTCAGTTTGTTAAAAACGGAATTACTGTATTTGCAGGAGTTTACATCTGTTGAACACTTCATTTCAGAACTTACAGAATACATAGAATGGTACAATAACAAACGTATCAAACTTAAGCTTGATGGGTTATCTCCTGTCGAATACAGACAAAAATCAGCATAACAAAAGCGATCAAAATCGCTTCTGGTCGCTTTGTATAATTATTCATTGAAAATTTTGTCTAGCTTTTTGGGGTCAGTTCAATAAATTCAGCATGAGGAGTTTTTGTTGCATTTTGGATATTGGTATGATATAATAAAAGTATAATATAATAGTATAAAATGAGGAGTCGGAGATGTCATCAGATAAAAATATAGTAAAATTGAAACTTGATGTAATATTCAAGAAGATGTTTGCGAATAAAAAGAATGAGAATACATTAAAAAAGTTTCTTGAAAGCGTATTGGAATTGCCTGACAATTCAATCACAAACATAGTAATGGATAATGTGGAACTTTTGCCAGAGGATATAGATGATAAATTCAGCAGGCTTGATATTTTGATGAATGTCGGAGATAAGCAGATAAACATTGAAATGCAGATATGTAACGAAAAGGAATATGAAAGTCGCACATTATTTTACTGGTCAAAATTGTATTCAGGAAGTCTTAAAAGCGGAGGTAAATACAGTGATTTACCTCAGACAATCTGCATAAACATAATAAATTTTAATATGTTTGATGATACGGAAGATTTCCATTCGCATTTTCAGATAATGGAAAAGAACAGACATACAGTATTAACCGACAAAATGGCGATACATTTCTTTGAGTTGAAAAAGATAAATAAAAAGCCTGATAAGGATAATAAAATGCAGTTGTGGATGCAACTGATAAATGCGGAAACGGAGGGTGAACTTGAAATGCTTGAGCAGACAAACGTAAAAGAAATACAAGAAGCTGTGCTGATATTAAGAGAAATGAGTGCAGATGAAAAAATGAAGGAACTGGCAAGAAGAAGAGAGCTTGCCCTGCATGACAGAATTACTGATATTGAGGTATCAAGAGAAGAGGGCAGAATTGAGGGCTTAAAAGAGGGCGAAATAAAAGGTGCCAATTCTGTTATTGAAAAAATGCGTAAAAGTGGAATGACAGAAGAACAGATACAAATGATACTGAATCAATAAATATACTATAATATAGTAGTAGACTCCTTATACTGAATGAAAAGTCAGTATAAGGAGTTTTTGTATTGCAAATAAAATCTGATTAAAAGGTTTCAAAACCTAAAATCCGTATATAGTAAAGCAATATAATACAATTTATTACATTTTTATTTAAAAATATTGACAAATATCTCGTGAAAATGTTATGATAAAATAAATTAATTAATTACATAAGGAGTATAATTCATATGAAAAGAATTAAATTTTTATCTGAAAGATTAAAACACATTTGTTCTATGATAACTGCAATGGTTGTTTTAACAGCAATATTTCCCAAAGAATGCATTTTTGCTGATACAGAAAGTCAACCTTATACATGGATTGTTAAAGGAATTGAAGCAGAAGATATTTATACATCTGATACAAATGAGTTATTTACTGAAAGTTTGACAGATGTAGAGCATTTTAATTTAGAGTACGCCACTTTACTTATGGAAAGATATTCTATAATAAAAACCGATAACGGCTATAATTGTATAGATTATCTGGGAAATACTTTACTTGAAGAATGGTGTTCTGATAAGTTGTTTTACTTACCAAAAGGTGAGATTGCAGGTTATAATCCTGAGGTTACTATTGAACGAGGTGAATCAGGACTTGTATTTTACGATTATCTTGGCGGTTATGGTGGTGGATATGAAACATTAGTATGGGATAATCAAAATTCTTACAGATGTTTGGGAGGACCAGTAAATGACTTGCAGGGAGCAGATTATTCAATATATATATCCCTTGACCAAAATGTACCATGTAATTTTTATGATAATGAATATACTGGAAAATATGTACTTGCTTCGGGAAATGAAATTATAAGTGATGAAATTTATGATAATGTACAATATGGATTTCGCTCAGATATATATGCTTTTGAAAAAGATGGCTTTTGGTATTATCTTAATCAAGAGGGTGAAAGTGTACTTGATTTTGGTGTTAAAACAATTGTTAATGAATATGGCTGTGATGAGTGTCCATATCTTTTTACAGATGGCTATGTGGTAGTTTCCGATTTGAATGGATATTCTCTTTATGACGAAACCGGCAAACAGGTTATTAAATCCGGAACCTTTAATAAGATAAATTCTGTATATAATGGATATGCGTGGGTTCAGGATTCGGAAACAAATCTGTGGGGTGTTATAAAGCTTAATGATTATACTCCAAAGGAACAATCAGATGAATCTTGGCGATATATTTATGAAGAAAAACTGCGTGAAATTATGACAGAAGTTGATTCATCAAGTGCATTTGGCTGGAGAAAATTTTCACTTGAATATATTACAGATGACAGTATTCCGGAACTTGTAGTATCAGGAGGTACTTTCAGAGGACCGTATTATACTGTATATACAATACAGAATAATGAAATTAAAGAGCTGGCAACAGGTGGAAGTTTTTCATATTTGACAGGAAAAAGTACATTAATTACTCAAAACAAAAGTACTATGTATACTGACACTACAATATATGATATGAATAATGATACAACAATATCATTAGTATCGGGAGCAGAATATACACTTGATGGTCAGACAATAACAGCAGATGAATATGAAGCTTTGATGAATTCATATGTTAATAATGTTTTATATAAAGAAGTTGATAGCGGATATGAGGTTAATGAACAAAATATAGATTCTGTTCTCCAGCTTGATAAACTTAGAATAATTGAAAAATTTTCAACTGATTTTTTACCGGAAATAGACCCATTTGTTCAAGCACATCTGAATTTCATTGAGGAAAATCCGGATGCTTTTGTGAATTCTTATGATGTGTATTCGCTGAATCAAACCACAAATCTGATGAAAGATTATGATTTGTCAGTTACGGATTATATTTCAATGAAGAAGATACAGGACTTGTTTTCTGGTGAAATAGATTTTGATAGTGATAATGTGATATTATCTATACAGGCTCTTGCAGCGGAGCTTCTTTGTAATGAGCAAATGGTTGAGCAGATGAATACTGCTTCGCAGGTAGCCATTGAAGCAGGAAATGAGCAACTGCTTGAAATAATTAAACAGAATGAAAAAATTCTTAATCCGGCAGATACTACTGTAGAAACGTTAGATTTGCTTATAAAGACTGCAGATAAAACATCTGATGTATATAAAGCATGGAGAAATGATTTTATTGCCGATTTTCTTAAAAATGTGGATTTTGACAAGTTTTCTTCAGTTTTAAGTGCTAGAAGCTTTGCTGTTAATCGTATGCAGGAGAATATGGATAATAATCGAGAGTTATATACTTTCTGGTTGACTTCCATAGGTTATGATGCAGCAAATGATAGTTTACAAGAAGCTTTTGATATGCTGGTAGACGCTGTTAATGTTGCAGCAGCACCATACAGAACAGATGAATCAGAATATGGGAAGCGAGTGAAGTTGATTACAACAGAATTCATTAAATATCACCAAAAATTGATAGATGTTTCTGCAGATAAATACGATATCTATATTGAAATGCTTGGACAACAAGAATTTTTGGGTACAGCTTCACAGATTGCTGCATATGTAATTACTGAGTCTTTAGAAGCTGTTATAGGTGCAGTTTTCCCTGAACTTCTTGTAATTGGCATAGTTTTTGATGTTACTATGAGTGTATGGGAACAGTTTACCATGGTTGACGAACGTGCTTTGGAACGAGATATGTATCTCAATATGATAGTATTTTATGATGCTATCAGTGAGGCAATGAATGATAAAACAAATGGTTATGCTGGTAATCTTATAAATAACAAGACATTGCATTCAGCGTATGTATATGAAGAAGGGGTTGGCTTTTACAAACGAATCACCAATATGATGGTGAATCATGCAAAACTGTATTATGCGATGCTTTACGAAGATATTAACGATGGCAAATGGTGGAATTCAGGTAGTATAGATATGCTGTTCCTTTCTGCTGGATTACTTGGTGATGCCTATACTGATAAAGTTACTGGTGTAACAGGTACAATCGAACAGGCAAAAAGATTATTATCTGGTACAATGGATGAGTATGAGGAAACATTTGTAAGTGAGCAATTGACATTAGCACCATGGACGTTTAATTCTGTAAAAAAGGATGTTCTTTCTGAAATTGTTAATATTCAATTCTCGCTTGAGTTGTTTGCAGACGATGTTAAAGAAATGTCCTGCCATGAGCTGATAGTGTCCTCATCACCTGTTGTAAGACCAGATTTCTATGTGTACGATATAGCCTGTCCTGTCAACCTAACCATTAGACATGGAGACACAATCGTTGCAGAAATTGCAAATGACACCCTTACACTCCTTGATGAGAGTGTTCCAGTATCCATGAACATCATTAAAGAGGAAGATGACATCTATGCATCTAAATTTGTTGTGGTTCCGTCAGATTATGATGTGGAAATTACAGGCTATGCCGATGGTACCATGTATTTTGAAAAGGCGATTGTCGAAAATGGATATCTTTCTGCAATTTCCACTATCACTGATGTGCCTGTACAGAATGGCTCTGCCTATACAGAAGTCATTGAAAACAACGTCACAGTTGCCCTTAACTGTGATTTGAATGGTGACGGCATAACGAATGAAATATTATCCGCTGAAGTTACAAAGCTTGAGGGAGATATTGATTCAGATGGAAAAATTACTTCTGGCGATGCGTTAATGATACTTCAGATGGTAGTTGGATTAACAGAAAATAAGGATGCTGCGGATTTGGATGGAGATGGAGAAGTAACATCAAACGATGCACTTATTATTCTTCAGATGGTTGTAGGTCTTAGAACTTGTTCTCATAGAAAAAATATGATATAATAGAGATATGAAAGCAGAA
>JBJEQS010000391.1:0-5398 GCA_051881875.1 Oscillospiraceae bacterium | reverse complement strand
AGGCTCTGCCTTTGGAAACCGCCAGCTTTTTGAAAAAAGCTGGGCAAAAACTTTTTCTTTCGGATTTTGTTTTGTTGGTTCAGTTTGTACCTACCCGACCATTTGGATAAAGTTGATACTCAAAACCGGAAGCGGCGACTCGCCGCAAAAAGCTGGGCAAAAACTTTTTCTTTCGGATTTTGTTTTGTTGGTTCAGTTTGTACCTACCCGACCATTTGGATAAAGTTGATACTCAAAACCGGAAGCGGCGACTCGCCGCAAAAAGCTTGACCAAAACTTTTGTTTTTCGGTTATTTTTTCTTAAAATTTTTCATCGAACTCACGTTAATTTTACAGGGAAGGTCAGGGAGAGTCAGGAGATTTTTTTAAGGGGTATATATATATATTTAAAATTTATTTTTTCCATACGATAATATATATATAAACTCTCCAACTCTCCCGTACCCTCCCTTATATATTTTTGCAAAAACCATGTAAAAAGACTTGCAAAAAAATCCGAAATGTAGTATAATTTATCATTGGAGTATTCTATACTATTTTACATCATGGAAGTGAGGTTTTTAAACGTGGATTTACAGATGGTTTCATATCTTTCAAAGCTCGGAAAGCTTAGTTTCACTGAACAGGAACTCGAAAAAGTTGCAGGTGAAATGACAAGCATTATTGAAATAATGGATACCGTTAAGGAAGCTGATATTCAGTACGATGCCGAGGCAGATAATAAAAACGTTTATCTTAATGATTTGCGTGAAGATATTTCTCAGGAAAGTATGCCTTCCGAAAAAATTCTTCAGAACGCAGTAAGCAGTGATAACTGCTTTGTTGTACCGAAAGTTGTTGAATAGGAGCTGAAATAATGGATATTACTTCAATGAAAATAAGAGAAATGCGTGAATTGCTCGACAGAAAAGAAATTTCTGCTGATGAGCTTGCAACTGCATATATAGACAGAATTAAAAAATATGACGGCGAAATCATGAGCTATATCACCGTCACAGAGGAAAAGGCTCATGAAGATGCAAAGGCTGCACAGAAAATCATTGACAGCGGAAATGCTCCGGCACTCTGCGGTATTCCGATGTCAATAAAGGATAATATCTGTACAGAGGGTATCCGTACAACCGCATCATCAAAAATTCTTGAAAACTTCATACCGCCATACAATGCGACAGTTATTGAAAAACTCAATGCTCAGAATATGGTTCTTCTCGGCAAGACAAGCCTTGATGAATTTGCAATGGGCGGCTCAACTCAGACTTCTGCATTTGCAAAGACTAAAAATCCTTTCGATACATCAAGAGTACCGGGCGGTTCATCAGGCGGCTCAGCTGCCAGTGTATCTGCATCACTCTGTGCCGGTTCACTCGGTTCTGATACAGGCGGCTCAATAAGACAGCCGGCTTCATTCTGCGGTGTAACAGGTCTTAAACCGACTTACAGCAGAGTTTCAAGATATGGTCTTATCGCTTTCGCATCATCACTCGACCAGATTGGCCCTGTTGCAAAAGATGCTCATGACTGCGGCATAATACTCAATGCAATTGCAGGATATGACCCGCATGACGGCACTGTATCAAAAAATCCCGTTACTGATGCAACCGCTAAAATCGGTCAGGACATCAAAGGCATGAAAATTGCCGTTCCTAAGGAATTCTATGCAGAGGGTATTGATGATGAAGTAAGAACAACAGTTTTAAAGGCTGTCGATTACTATAAATCACTCGGAGCAGAAATAATTGAATGCTCAATGCCAAGCCTTAAATATGCCGTTGCCGCATATTACCTCATATCATCAGCAGAGGCTTCATCAAACCTCTCAAGATATGATGGAATTAAATATGGTCACAGAAGCGAAAAGGGCGAAAATTTCAATGAACTTATCTGCAATTCAAGAAGTGAAGGCTTCGGCGATGAGGTAAAGAGAAGAATTCTCCTCGGCAACTATGCTCTCTCAAGCGGTTACTATGACGCATATTACGGCAAGGCTATGGCTCTCAGACAGAAAATCTCCGCTGAATATGCCGGCATATTTGAAAAGTGCGATGTAATCATTACTCCTACTGCTCCGTCCGTTGCATACGGCATAAATGAAAATATTTCAGACCCTGTTAAGATGTATCAGGCTGATATATGCACTGTTACAGCAAATATAGCCTCACTCCCTGCAATATCCACCACTTGCGGATACAGCAAGGATAACGGTATGCCGATTGGTATGTCGATTGTCGGAAAGCATTTCGATGAGGCTTCAATAATTCAGGTCGCAGACGCTTTTGAAAAGAATTTCTCTGCACATTCACCTGCACTTTAATTTATAGGAGGGTAATGAAATATGTCATCATATATTCCTGTTATCGGTCTGGAAATCCATGCCGAACTTCTTACAAAATCAAAGGTATTCTGTACCTGTTCCGCTGAATTCGGCGGAAGCCAGAACTCAAGATGCTGTCCTGTATGTACAGGTATGCCGGGTACATTGCCTGTAATAAATCAGACTGCTGTTGAATATGCCGTAAAGGCTGGATTTGCTCTCGGCTGCGATATTAATAAATTCTCTGTTTTCGACAGAAAAAACTATTTCTATCCTGACCTCCCGAAAGCCTATCAGATTTCACAGCTCCAGCGTCCTTTATGTATCAACGGTTCAGTGCCGATTGAAGTAAACGGCGTAAAGAAAAATATCCGCATAAACAGAATTCATCTTGAAGAAGATGCCGGAAAGCTTATCCATGATGATTTCAACAATGTATCACTCGCTGACTACAACAGATGCGGTATTCCGCTTATCGAAATAGTTACAGAGCCTGATATTTCATCATCTGAAGAAGCAAAGGCTTTCGTTGAAAAGGTTTCGCTCCTCCTCCAGTATGCAGGCGTATGCGACTGTAAAATGGAACAGGGTTCACTCAGATGCGATGTTAACGTTTCTATCATGAAGCCCGAAGATACTGAATTCGGCACAAGAACTGAATGTAAAAACCTTAACTCAATCAAGGCTGTCGGACGTGCAATAGATTATGAAATAAAGCGTCAGGCTATGGTTCTCGACCTTGGCAAAAAGGTTGTTCAGGAAACAAGACGTTTCGATGACAACAAGGGCGAAACAAAGTCCATGAGAAGCAAGGAAGACGCTCACGATTACAGATATTTTCCTGAACCGGATATACTTCAGGTTAATTTCACAGATGAAATGCTTGATGAAATAAAGGCAAAGCTTCCGGAACTTCCGTTCCAGCGTATCGAAAGATATGTAAATAAATTCGGTCTTAATGAGAAAGATGCAAAAATTATCGTAAATCAGAAAACCGTATCTGATTTCTTCAATGATGCGGTTGCGGCATATAACAATCCTAAGAGTATCGCAAATTTCATCATAGTTGAACTTTTAAGACGTGTAAATCTCGGTGAGGTTTCAATGGATAATCTTCCGTTCACCGCACAGGAATTTGCAAAGCTTGTTGAAATGGCTGATACAGAAAAGGTATCAAAGGGCGATGCAAAGCAGATTCTCCGCTTTATGATTGAAAGCGGCAAGGGTGCAGAGGAAATCGCAAAGGAAAAAGGATACATTATTGCCAATGATACAGCAAAGGCTGAAGAAGTTATTGACGGCGTACTTGCCGCAAATCAAACAGCTGTTGAACAGTATAAAAATGGTGAAATGAAAGTATTCGGATTCCTTATGGGACAGTGTACAAAGGCTCTCAAGGGTATATGTACTCCTAAGGTGGCAAAGGAAACTCTTGAAAATAAACTCAAGGCTCTTTCCGTTTCAGCAGATACATCGGCTGAAAATACAGCTGATACTGCAAAAGCTGATGAAGATGTAAAAAAAAATGAATTCGTAAAATATGAAAATGCTGACAGCTATAAGCCTCATTCAACTGACGGAATAATGCAGATTGACGGCAAAAAGCTTCTCAGCGAATTTGATATAAAGGACGCTTCTGAACATATCGGGGAGGATATTTCTGTAAGAGCCTGCGTTCATAAGGTAAGACAGATGAGTGGATTTGCATTTGTTGTCCTCAGAACAGGCAGATACCTCATTCAGACTATCTATTCCCCTGAAATGTGCGGTGATTCTATAGACGGTATCAGAGAGGGCTGTTTTGTATATGCCAAAGGTACTGTTACCGCAAATGAAAAGGCATTCTATGGTGTTGAAATTCAGCTTAAAGAAATAAAAATGATTTCAAAGCCTGCGTTTGAATATCCGCTTCGTGTATCAGACAAGAAGCTCGGCTGTGCATTGGACGTAAACCTTGACAACCGTTCTGTTGCTCTCCGAAACATCTATGAAAGAGCAATATTCAAGCTTCAGGAGGGCGTTGCAGAGGGATTCAGAAAGTTCATGCTTGAAAACGGATTTACTGAAATCCATACACCAAAGATAGTTGCACAGGGTGCTGAAGGCGGTGCAAACATATTCCACTTTGAATATTTTGACAAACACGCATTCCTCAATCAGTCACCGCAGTTCTATAAGCAGACAGCAGTTGCATTTTTCGACAGAGTATTTGAAATTGCTCCTGTATATCGTGCTGAAAAACACGCAACATCACGCCATATCAATGAATACATCGGTCTTGACTTTGAAATGGGTTATATTGACAGTATGTATGATGTAATGGCTATGGAAACAGCAATGCTGCGTTATCTTATGGATTATGTTAGAGAGAACTATAAGAATGAAATAGAAATTCTCGATGCTGATATTCCGGTAGTCGGCGATATTCCATGCGTTACACTCCTTGAAGCAAAGGAAATACTCGGAAACAAGGGTTCAAAGAATAAGCTTGACCTTGAGCCTGAGGACGAAGTTGAACTTTGCAAATATGCAAAGGAAAAGTTTGACAGCGAATTCATATTCGTAACGCACTTCCCGTCATCAAAGCCTCCGTTCTATGCAATGAACGATAAGAACGACCCACGACTTGCCTGCAAATTCGACCTTCTTTTCAGAGGTCTTGAAATTACAAGCGGCGGTCAGAGAATTCATGACTATGATGAACAGGTTGCAAAGATGAAAGCTCAGGGACTTAATCCTGATGATTTCAAGAGCTATCTTGAAGCTCATAAGTATGGACTACCTCCTCATGGCGGTCTTGGAATAGGTCTTGAAAGACTTGTAATGAAGATGCTCAAGCTCCCGAATGTACGTCAGACAAGTATGTTCCCAAGAGATATAAACAGACTTCTTCCATAGCGGCAAGGTGCCGTCTGCAATTTTCAGTCAATATTTTTCTTTATGGTAGTCAATTATATGCGACTTACCTTTTATATCATATTAGTATCAGCATAAAAAGCGGTTGGGTAGTATGCAAAATGTTACTATTAAGAAAAGTAACGAAACCAAAAGTTTTTGCCCAGCTTTTTTCAAAAAGCTGGTGGTTTC
>JBJEQS010000390.1:0-5416 GCA_051881875.1 Oscillospiraceae bacterium | reverse complement strand
GAGCGACCAAAGGCTCTGCCTTTGGAAACCGCCAGCTTTTTTGAAAAAAAGCTGGGCAAAAAACTTTTGGTTTCGGATTTAGCTAAATAAAATCTTTTTTACTCACCTGACCACTTGGATAAAACAAAATACTAAAAAGCGGAGGCGTCAACTTGCCGCTAGGTTTCGGTAAAGAGTACATCGGGATTAAGATATTTCATCAAAAACATCTGTTCTGATATGTTCAGTTCAATTCCTTTAACCATCTTATAAGCCGTATTTAAGAACATTTTTTTCTCATATTTTTCGGAGATTTCTTCCAGTACATTCAGAGCCGATATGATACATCCGGTGTCTGTTATAGCATCAGATGTGCTTCTCTGGTCGCATATAAGACCAAGTGCCATGACAGATGTATTTATAACATTCTCATTATTGCTTGTATCAATGATATTTATTATGTCGCTTATAAGTTCTTTAGGATTATTCAGAATTACATTGCCATTTCTTCTGAAAGCAATTCCGACTGCCCAGACAGACGGCTGTATATGCTTACCGTTTTTCAAAGCATTTTTAAAGCATGAACGTATCCATTTTGTATTAATCTGAATATTGGCATAGAAATTAAGACTGGCATGAATAAATTCACTTTTATCCTTGAGCATATCTGTTTTTCTGAGTATACTGTCATTTTCACCCACACCTATTGCTCCGAGAGTAAGCAATGCCTGATTTACAAGTATTATATTTTCTTTTCTGCTGATACTTCCATAAACCTGAAGCATATTGCAGTAATTGTTAATTATTGAACAGCAGCTTTTCCTGAGACTTTTTACCTCATTATCACTCCATGACTCCGATAATCTCCTTGCAATCATAAGAAGACCGATAACAAAATAATTATTCTTTGAAGTATTGATACATTCGATTATCGGCTGTGCGAATTCTTCCTTGTTGGCTGCACCGATTATCTGTTCTTTAAGACGTTTTGCTTTTTCCTTGTTTACTGATTTATTGGCTGACTCAAGGTTATAAAGCATATCATTTACATTAAGAACCATTCCTGAAGGGGCACTGAGTTTATTCTGTCTGTTCTTTACAACAGACGGCTTGCTGAAATCAATATTTATTGATATGTTTTCAATTACAGCAATTCCTTCATAATCGGTACTTCTTTTGCCGTCAAAAGTGAGGACTTTATTTCTGTTCAGATTGAAAACAACTGAAACATATGTATCATGACTGACTCTGCGGCAGGTGCCTACACCTGTTGCAATAACTTTGAAATTGCCATGTTCATCTTTTTCACATATAGGAATCTGTATCTTATTCTGATTTTTTTCGATAATAAATCCTGAAACGGCAGGGCTTGAATAAGGCAGTTTCTCGCCTGTTTCAATAACAGGCACTTTATTTCCATATGATGTGGATATATAAAGGCTCTGGGTATTTCTTATAACACCTGAATATATGCCTGAATTCTGACTTGATTTTTCTTTATTTTCGTCAGGATAAAATCCTTTATTTTCAAATATGGAAGGTCTTGATGCCGGTGAACTCATTGTCCTTGTACGAAATTCCTTTGCAACCGGCATTTCCTCTCTTTTATAAAATCTGTAAATTGCAGCTCCACGAGCAACTGATAAATCGGGGTCTGTAACGCATAAAGGTTCAAATCCAAAAAAGTCACGAATTCTGTCTTTTATCATATAGAATCTGGACATACCTCCGTTGAGTATGACTGCATCAACCTTTATATCCTCGGTTTGCAGATTTTTCGATGCCTGATTAAGCACATAAAGAATCGGATATATTATATTCTGCTGTTCTTCAGGAGCACGCAGTTTATCAACTTTCTTATAATCATCATATACAAACTTTCTTCCCATATATTTTTCAAGTATATCTTCTATATCTTTCTTTTTAAAGGAATCATAATAAGAATATTTTTCTTTCTGAAGACCTCCCGTATCAAATAACTGGTCATCTATTGACTCCTCCTCACCATATCCCCATATGGAATCAAATCCATCATCGGACTGAGCCCTTACAGCTTCATTTATATCCATTTTCAGTTTTTCGGCAGATGCCATAAGTTTTAATATAAAGCTCTCCATCTTGGATTTTATCTCAGGCTTTGCTTCATCAACCACACTTTTGCTTTCAAGATATCTTTCAAACATTTTTTCAGCTATAGCCCTGTCGAAATCATCTCCGGCAAGTCGTGTATAGCGGTTTGTAGCATCAGTGCTTACTATATAACGATTTTCATTTGTTTTGCTTCTTTCAACCTGATGGAATGTTATGTCAAGTGTACCTCCGCCTATATCAAATACAAGTATATTTAATTTTCTTGAAAAATCAAGGACTCCATCGGAAAGGAGCATATTATTTTTTGCTTCATTTATAAGATTATAGATAACAGCTTCCGGTTCGGAAAGGAGAATTTCTCTCGGTGAACCATCACTGTTTGTCGTGCATATTCCTGCTTTTTCAGCAGCTCTGAGAGTAGCTTCACGCTGGGCAAAGCTGAAACTTGCCGGAACAGTTATAACTGCATCATGTATTTCATGTTTCAGCTGTGTTTTTATGCTGTCAAGAATGGATTTTAATATCCTTGATGACACATCTTCAGGAGTGGAATCAGGTATAGCAGAGCTTAAATTTGATATACCGGGATTTCCCATCTGACTTTTGATTGATTTTGCAACAAAATCAGGTCTTATTTCATAATGTTTTTTTGCAAATTCTCCGACAATAATATCAAATTTGCCGCTGCCGTCATGCTTTTCTCTGTAATAAACGCATGACGGAAGAAGTGCTTTCGACTGTATTTCAGGAGTTCCCCCCTGAGTTATGCCAATCATTCTTTTTGTTTCAAGTATCTGAACTTTTCCAATGTCCGTACCGTCCCTGTTTGCAGCGGCAACGGCTATACATGAGTTTGTCGTTCCGAGGTCAATGCCAAAATAAACTTCATTTGCCATAATTCAAACATCTCCTTATTCAATTTCTCTTACTTTCGGACGGGATATTATCAAATCTTTTTCCTTCCATATCCAGCCGGGTGAAACAACAAGTACTTTCTTTTTCTGATGTATGTCAGTAAACGGTGTGCCTTGGTACTGATAGTCATCAATATGTTCCATCGTTACCTCCATAACGGTTTCGGGCATTATCATCGGTGCAATGCCTACATCTTTTATAAGCTGCATGAAATTGTTCATTGCGACTGCGATTCCCATTATTTCCGGCGGCAGCTCATAATTTTTCTTTCTGAGTGCATTAAAGCCTTTCCTGAGAAGAAACATTTCATCAATTATGAAGTTGTATTTTTCAGAATTGAGCATTGAAAAAAACTCCGTCAGCTCTTGTCTTTTTATTTTCTCAAGACGCTCTGCAAATTCATCATTAAGCTCTGCAAGCATCTGATTTACCCGGTCATTTTCCTCCATTAAGGCTTCAATCTTTTCATTTTCGGTAAGCTTTTTCTGCGGCTGGGAAATATCAAGCTGGGAGAGCTGTCTTATTTTTTGCATCAGTGAAGCGATAAGATGTATACAATATGTTTTTCCGAATGTATTGAGAAGCAGTCTGAAACATTCAGAATCTCTCAGTTCAGGCTCTGCGTTGAATACTGCAATTATTATAATCTTATGTATATACTGACCTTTTGCTTTTTCTATGACATAATCTTTGAATTTAATGTTGTCCAGTTTTTCTATATTTTCCGGATTTTCACAATCATGCATAATATTTACAATTGTTTCAGCGAGTGCATTTATTTTTTCAAAAAATTCCTTTCTTACGGTTGGATTTCCGAGAAAGAAATGGTCTGAACGCAGTATTGAGATTATCTCATTTGCATCTTTATATATCCCATTGCTTTCAAGTTTATATGATATATCACTCGGAGTGATGGACGGATTGCGGCATAATTCAAGAATTATGTAATTTTCAAGGCTTACATCATAAGCTGTTGCTGAAGTCGCCTTTCTTGTTATCTCCTTATTAAGACTTTTAATAATGAGTTCAAATTTTTTGTATGCTGTATCTGACATAATATCCTCCCTAACTGATTATATAGATTTGCTTATCTCTGGTATAATTGACATTTGTGAATATGTTTTCATCAAAAAGGCAGCTGCCGATGTCATGCACATAATTATCAGGCTTGCTGCCGGTATGAACAACATATACATCTGACGGTTCATATGCTGCAATCAAATCAACTATCTCTCTGAATACGGCATGAATTGAAAAATCAAAATTACGGCTTTTATCTGTTTTCTGTGTTGATAAAAATACCGCAGCCGGATAATCTGATTCATCGGTTTCGCTTCCCATTACGGATACTCCTTTTTCTATGAAACTATACCCCATGGATTCAAGTGATTCGGCAAGCTTATATATGCTCCGGCTTATCTTTATACTGAAATCAGACTTTATACTGCTTCTGATTGTGGTAAGCATTTTCAGCAGTTCAACGCCTTTTGTAAGCTGATGACAGGAGAGTGAAACGCTTTTTCCTTCTTTAACTGAATTTATTACTGCATACAGCTTCTTAGTAAGGAGGTCATCGTCTGAATGTCTTTCATATGCATATGTTCCGCACACAATCATCGTATCTATATGAAGTGATGACGGTATGCAGTATCCTGATGTAAGGGCACTTTTCTTATACAGAAAATCACCGGTATAAAGAATATTCCTGTTATCAGCTTTCAGATACACCATAGCCGCTCCCGGAATATGTCCTGCATCATAAAATGTATATTCTATATTATACATGGCATCTTTAAGAGTACAGTTATATTCAAGTTCGCATATGCGGTATATAAGCTCATCAGCCATATTACACCAGAAAAGCAGCGATTTTTCTCTCAGACGCACATATTCACTGTCTGCAAGCTGATGACTTATCAGAATTTTTGTCACAGGTGTTGCGAATATTTTCGCATTCCTGCAAAGGTTGGCGAGTACAGGCAAATCGCCGATATGGTCAAGATGACCATGCGATATGAATATGTGTGTTATTTCATCAAAACTTCTGATTATTCCGTTTTTTATCAGATAATTATAATCGGGTGTATAAAATGTTTTGGCTGAAAATCCTGTTCCGCAGTCAAATATTATATTTGCACTGCTTGTTTTCAGGAAGTAACAACTTGCACCAATATGGTTTCCGCCATTTAAAGGTATAAATTTCAATACGCTTCTCCTTTCCCCATAAATTATGGAAATAAATTTCGATTTATTGATAATTTCCTGTGTATTACATTATGAACGGCTTTAATTCAAATCACTTATATAACGTGAGTTCGACAGAAAAATTTTAAACTGAGAAACAAGGTAATATCCTTATATTTTGTAGGGGCGACAAATGGTCGCCCGTTGTAGTTTATTGGGAATTTCATCAGGCGGCTTTCAGCCGCCC